>CAYWMU010000425.1:0-1519 GCA_964459395.1 uncultured Bacteriovorax sp. | reverse complement strand
ATCAAAGAACGCATTCAATCTTTGAATGATGTGATATCAGACCTGGAGGAGCAGCAGGTAATGGAAGCATTCCATCAAGAGAAGGATGTTCTCATTGCCGCGCTCATTTCCAACTTAGATGAAAGGATCGAATCAAACGTTTCAGATTGTGTTGGCCGCCTCCAGAAACATATCAACTCAATGTATAGGGGTTTGATGCATAAAGAGGACCTAGTCGAGAAAGTGTCCTTCAGTCATGATGGATTCAGAATCCGTCTCATCGGGTTCGATGGAGAGGAGATCGATTGTAGAAAACTTTCTGAGGGGGAAAAAAGTCTACTAGCCCTCTCAGTGCAATATGGCCTTTCTCAGATATCCGAAAGGAAACTCCCTATGATAATCGATTCACCTTTGGGAAAGATGGATTCCTTCCACGTGCAAAAAATCTTGACTGAATTCTATCCGAACGCGGGGGACCAAGTAATAATATTGTCCCATGATCGAGAAATAACCTGCGATCTCCGTGACCAGATTTCTGACACGATTTCTTCATCTTATCTTCTGTCACTCGGTGAAGCCGATAAAGTCACAAAGGGATACTTCAAGGAGGTAACTCCATGAAGGACAGAATAAAATTCTCAGAAGAAGCGTTTGAAAAGATGGATTGGATCGCCCGACGTCTCGGAACGAGTAAGAACATCATCTGCCGTATGGCGTTCTCCACTTCAATTTCAACAGTGGATGGTTACGATTTCCCTGAACGAAAGCAGGGTAAATTCGAAATAAACAAACCCACGTTGATGTGCGATGATGAATATCTGTTCAGGGCTTTGTTGATGCAGGAAGAAGGAAGAAAAATCAACGATGATGAGTTCATGTCACTCATGCGAATGCACATTGAGAGGGGAATCGAAATCTTGCATGGAGATTATGTTAAAATCAATTCATCCACTGATTTTATAACTCGATATTTTTAACCATTAGAATGTATCTGCATTAATTAATATTTATCGAATTGATATCTTTCCATGCTATCATTTTTATTAGATAGATAATATTAGATTTTTGATTCTCGGATCATTATTGTTATTATTATCATAACAACCAATCATATAAATAAAACATAGAACGATTCAACAATGTGGAGTCTAATAGAATTTTTTCCACCTCTGCCGGTCATGACATAATTCGTGATTTTTTCATACCGATTATTTCTAAATCGAATGAAGTAAGTTTATTAACTGGGGACTTCTCATCGAGTTTTCTCTTTTCTGCTTATGAGGTCTTTTCAAACTTTTTCACTCGTAAAGGAAGGTTAAAAATAATCACCAGCGTCAGACTATCCTCTCGGGATGTAGAATCCATATCTCGGGGCTACTCCGAGAGGACATTAATTGAGAATAAATTGATGGATGAACTCACCGAAATTCAGGATGTCATCAGTAAGATTAAAACAGACCACCTTGAAGCATTTTCATCATTAATTTCTCGGAATCTCATTGACATCAAGATTGCTAAGCCGAAGACAGGCTTGGGTATG
>CAYWMU010000424.1:0-1534 GCA_964459395.1 uncultured Bacteriovorax sp. | reverse complement strand
TCTAAAAAATGGTTGGTAGGACAAACGCACAGAATGCCAAAGTTATGCGACACAAGGAGCAAATAAATTTGAAGCATTCCCCTGCGAACTAATAATGAAAGGAATGATTTTTATGAATAACATACCAAGTAAGTATAATCCAAAAGAATTCGAAGAAAAAATCTATAGTCTTTGGATGGAAGAAAATTGTTTTAAAGCAGAAGTTAATAAAGATAAGAAGCCATTTACTATTGTGATGCCTCCTCCCAATATAACAGGTCAGCTTCATATGGGTCATGCGTTAGATATGACACTTCAGGATGTACTGATTAGGTGGAAGAGAATGGAGGGCTTTGAGGCATTATGGTTGCCAGGCTCTGACCATGCAAGTATTGCCACTGAGGTTAAAGTGGTTGAAAAGCTAAAAAAAGAAGAAGGAAAAACAAAAGAAGAAATTGGCAGAGATGAGTTCTTAAAAAGAGCTTGGAAGTGGAAGGAAGAATACGGCGGGAAAATAGTTGAACAAGTAAAAAAATTAGGCAACTCATGTGACTGGTCAAGAGAAAGATTTACAATGGATGAGGGCTGCAATGAGGCAGTTATTGAGTTTTTCATATCCTTGTACAACAAAGGACTTATTTATAAAGGAAACAGAATTATAAACTGGTGTCCGGACTGTCATACAACTCTTTCAGATGCTGAGGTTGAATACGAAGATACACCAGGTAAATATTATTATGTAAAATATCCATACATTGATAATCCTGATGAATTTTTCATTGTAGCAACAACAAGACCTGAAACCATATTTGGAGATGTTGCCATAGCAGCTCATCCTGAAGATGAACGATACAAACATTTAATAGGCAGAAAAGTTATTGTTCCGTTGGTAGGAAGAGAAATCCCTATAATAGGTGATGAATATCCTGATATGGCCAAGGGAACGGGAGCTTTGAAAATAACTCCAAGCCACGACCCTAATGACTTTGAAATTGGTCTAAGGCATGATTTAGAACAAATAAGCTGTATGAACGAAGATGGAACTATGAATGAGGTTGCTGGAAAGTATAAGGGCATGAATCGTTACGAATGCAGAAAGGCATTTGTAAGGGACTTAGAAGAAAATGGCTTCATGCTAAAGACAGAAGATACAGACCACAATGTAGGAACATGCTACCGTTGCCATAACATTATAGAGCCAAGAATTTCTGACCAATGGTTTGTAAAAATGGAACCATTAGCTAAGCCTGCCCTTCAAGTAAACAAGGATAAGAAAGTTGAATTTGTACCGGAACGCTTCACAAAAATTTATACTCATTGGCTTGAAAATATTAGAGATTGGTGTATTTCAAGGCAGCTTTGGTGGGGTCACAGAATTCCTGCATACTACTGCCAGGATTGTAATGAAATAATAGTTCAAAAGAATGCTCCTGATAAATGCACTAAATGTAACAGCACAAATATTAGGCAGGATGAGGATGTATTAGATACATGGTTTTCTTCAGGATTATGGCCGTTCTCAACTTTAGGGTGGCCGCACGAAACAGAGGATTTG
>CAYWMU010000423.1:0-1539 GCA_964459395.1 uncultured Bacteriovorax sp. | reverse complement strand
CTGAGAACAATCACTCCACGATCCTTGATGGCGGAATGAATGACATGATGAGACCTTCACTTTATGAGGCCTATCATGAAATTGCTCCTGTAAAAAAATCCTCTAAGAAGCCGGTTCTCTCTCATATCGTAGGCCCTATTTGTGAGACCTCTGACCTCTTCGGCACCAGAAAGATCGCACCTATGAAGTCAGGGGACCTTGTTATCCTCAGAGACGCTGGGGCCTATGGCTACAGCATGGGTTCTACTTACAATCTAAGGAATCGTCCTGCGGAAGTAATGATTAATTTAAATCGAAAGCTTCAGGTGATTAATCCGGCGGGGAAATACGAAGAATTGAAGTAAGAATAAGCGGAGATGGATTAGACATACGGAGTATTATCTAATCCATTCTAGATTTTACAAAGTTTAAATCTTTAAACATTCTATCCTTCAGGGCCCGACTCTCCTTTTAGACTATAGATCCTACTTGGTTCAATAAGTAAAAACTCTAAGTTATACTTCAGTGGCCCAGGATTCAAAGGGAGTAGATATTGGGTTTTATTTAAAACCAATAGTTCAAGATAGTTTTGAGTGTGGGAATAATAATTTGGAATAAGCCAGCCTGCATAGATTGACTTATGACTTTTTCTTGGAAGAAGTAAGCTTTCCTTATTTAGATAAAAATCATTATCTAAAAGAGATATATAACGAACTTCTTTCAACTCTGTAGTCTTCCAGAAACTAGAAGGCGGGGGTAATTTTTCACCTTTAAATTGCTTAACTTTAAATTTATTAAAGACAGCATTAGAGAAATTGAAATCTTTTCCAATATAAACAAAGCCATTTCTTTGAGTGAATGCCCCTACTTTTTCAGCAGCATCACTTATTTCCTTAGGATCATCAGATAAAATTATGTTATACTCATTCCAGTGATATTTTTGATCAATCACATCTTTCTTCATCGGATTATGAATTAAAACAACATTTACATATTCTTTGATTTCATATTGTCTTATTGTTTTATCATAAAGATGAATATGATAAACAATATCTCCCTTCTTTAGCCCAACATCAAGATCAGCCACTTTCACCTTTCTAATACTAGTTCTACCAGTATTATCCTTATTAAAACCTCCAAAAACTGCTCCATTATCTAGACTCTTAAATACAACAAGTCTTAATCCAAGCGTTGGGTAAAAATAACCAGATAACTTTCTTGGTTTAAGATAATCAAAATCTCCAGCCATCGCGAATATATTGCTAGACCAAATTAACCATATTAACAGAAACTTCTTCATGACTAATCCTGAATTAAAATTGTATTATTATCTGACAACCTTATCGTTGCTTCATACTGAACACACTGACCAGTTTCAGTATCTCCAACTGTAACATATAACCAGTAAGTATTTATCTCATTAAAAGATGGAAAATTCGGATTAAAGATAACTTTTTCGTTAATCCATCGACCATAACCAATACGTGCATTTGGATCTAAGAAGCCTTTCCTGTCTTGAAGTCTCCAAAGGATTGTTTTTTTATTATAATGTGACAAATT
>CAYWMU010000422.1:0-1544 GCA_964459395.1 uncultured Bacteriovorax sp. | reverse complement strand
GTATAACGGAATCTCCCCATTTGCTAAGTGCTTATGGTCTTTTCCGTATTTAACGGATAACAATTCGTTTAGGGTTCCTGTATGCCAAGCATTATTAACATTATTGCAAAACATTTCTCTATATAAGAAGTATGCTTGTGCCTCTAAATTATCATTTATAGGCAAGAAAAAGGAGGAAACTAATATGAGTTTAATACTTTGTCCTGAATGTGGCACAAAAATTTCAAATAAAGCTACAACATGTCCCCATTGCGGATATGTTAGTGATAACCCTTCCTTGCCTATAAGCGTGCAGGATAAGTTTGAGGTAATTCCAAACTTTCAATATGATATTGCGGAATGGAATCCAAATAAGGGAAATCTTAGCGTTATATCAAATGAGGACAATAAAAGTCTTATGCAATATTTTGGAAGCTGGAAAAATATTAGAACGGTCTTCCCTTCTTTAGCCGATACTATACAATCTATGGCTTCAAAGGAAACTGTTTTAGTTGCCGATATGGATGCCTATGTTAAAGAAATGATTAATAAAGGTTTGTATAGGTTCTCGATTGATAAAAATGGAGAAATACTTCCAACGATTAGGGATGCTTCAGGTATTGTCAAACAAGTACGACTTGAAGAATTGAAGCTTACACCGGATCTAGCACAGTCACTTGGACATCTAAATACTCATGCGACAATGGCTCAGATTTTAGATGAGATTGAGTATGTAGGAGATGCGATAAAACAAATACACATAGAGCTGCAAAATGACCGTATTGCTATGGCAGAGAGTTCAAGAGATAAGTTGTTGCAGGCTCGGAGAATACAGAACACAAAATTAAGAGAAGTCGCAGTTTTGAATGTGGTGAATACCGCTACGGATTCTAAGCGAGTGCTAATGAAAAACTTTGCACATAACTTGCAGGATATTTCAGAGCACTCACAAAAGTCGTTTGGTCAACTGCTTGTTGATTTTAAGGGACAAAGAGATATTGATATAAAAGCAGCGGATTCTTTTCAGGCACTGATTTCAATCACAAATGCCGTCCAAATTGAATGCGAAGGATATGCGATGTTAGGTGAATATGAGTCAAGCAAAGAATGCTTGGTACAGTTTAGGGACTTTATAACAGACAATAAGCTGAATAAAAGAGATACCTTGCTACTATTAAATGGGAACTTAGTAACTAAACAAATTGGAGTTGTTGATGAATTTTCAATGATTGCAAGTAGAATTACAACCTTTGATGAAACAAAACAACTTGAATATCATATAACAAATATGTTGATAGGTGGTGTCGAAGATGAAGGCGAAAAAGATTAAAAAAGCAGGTAATACAGAAATACCGATTGTTCAATATTGCAAGAACAAAGCATGTGCTTGTGAATTGCCAAGCAACAACAAAGGCAAATACTGCGACAAATGTCGCAGGGAAAGAGCTAAAAAAGTACGGGAAGCAGGCACCACTGTTGGTGGGATAGCTCTGGCAGCGATAGCACTTGTTCCAGGGCTAAAGGAAATTGGTAAATTTACAAAGAAATAAAAAATCAGAGGGCTT
>CAYWMU010000421.1:0-1564 GCA_964459395.1 uncultured Bacteriovorax sp. | reverse complement strand
GTTCTTTGCTGCAGGGGTCTTCTCTATAATGGGACCAATAGTTTTTTGCAGCTGTTTCACTTACATGAAAATGCTCCCTGAAGTCTGATTCTTCAAATGCTTTAGAGGATCCAACCTCCAAGGCGTGAAGTAAAAAAGTCTCTGGGCCCTGCTCTTTTAAGTGAGTAAGGATCATCTCTTTTCTAAAACTTGCGACCTTGTGCCCTCCTGAAGACACTAAAAAAAGATGATCAATTTTTTCTCCTAGTATCTCTTTAATTCGAAGAGATAGAGTTGCTCCTAGAGAAACTCCTAAAAGAGAAACCTTGCCGTAAGCTTTAATCTGACTCGCAAAGTATTGAGCAAGCTCTTCGATTAAATCTTCACTCTCCCAAGGAAAGCTTTCATCAAAGTACGGGTAATCAAGAGCGTGAGTTTCTACAGAAGTAAGTACTTCTCTTAGAGGATCATAAAATTTGTGATCGTGACCTAAAGGAGGAAGAAGAACGAGTCTCACCACTTTACCCCACCGTCGATATTGATGATTTTACCGGAAATTGTGGAGTCCGGAAGGAGAAGCGAGAGGCTCTCTTTAATTATTTCATCCATCTGTAAGAGCTTACCTGTAGGACTCTCTTTTTTCATTTCATCAATAATCTCTTGAGGCACTCGTTGATGAATGTCCTCGGTTTCAAAAAGATTAGGGTGAATGATATTGGTCAAAACATTTTTACTATTAAACTCAGCATGAAAAGCTTGAGTCAATCCCCCGAGGGCCGCCTTCTCAGTAATGTAAGGAACTTTACCTGCTCCTCCATACTGAGAGATGAGACTTCCCACAAAGAGAACTCTACCAAAACCACGCCGACTCATCCCCCGAGTTATTCCGCGAGTCAGTTCATAAATAGGAACAACGTTATTTACAAGGGAGTTTTTAAAGTCTTCCGGCTTAACTTGAAGGATAAGTTTCTTATCACTAAAGATATGAGCACAGTGAATAAGTATATCAATGGATATTTTTTTATCTTCTAAATCTTTTAATAGTTTTTTCGTGGAGTCAGGATCTTCCATATCCCAAAAGAAAGCCTTCTCTCCTTGTTTTCGAGAAGTGATAAAGACATCTGCCCCTAATTCTTCTAAGGCCTTTCTGAAGGCCCGCCCTAGACCTTGATTCCCACCAGTAATAAGAACCTGACACTCACTAATCCTCTTACTCATCCTTAAATCTCCCAACGAAGAATGGTAATGCCAGCACTGAAGCCACCACCGGTAGCAAGAAGACAAATGTAGTCACCCTTCTTAAATTTCCCATCTCTGTAGGCTTCGCTTAAGGCAATAGGAACGGAAGCGGAGCTGGTGTTTCCTACGCGATCAAAGTTGAGGTAATAACGATCCCCCGCAATACCTAAACTCTGAGTCATCTTCTCCAAGATCACCCCACTGGCCTGATGAAAAATAAAATACTTAATATCTTTTAGTTCTAGATTACTTTCTTTAAGCCCGTGAAGAAGGAGCTCTTGCATTTTCTCAACGGCCTTCTGAAAAATAAAGCTCGCATCCTTCATCACAATAGAAGGATTCTCAA
>CAYWMU010000420.1:0-1569 GCA_964459395.1 uncultured Bacteriovorax sp. | reverse complement strand
GATTCCATTGCAAGAGCGAGAAGAAATGTTTTCAGAGAGAAGAAGACCAAGAAGAAAAGATAAACCTGTAATTCAAAAAAACAAGAAGAAATAAATGAAAATAGATTTTTCAAGTTGCAATGAAGAAGAACTTTGGAAATACGTGGCGCTACATCTAAAAACTGAAAATATCGACACTGTTCTCGTAGGAGGAGCTGTCGTTTCAATTTACACAGAAGGGGCGTATGAGTCTGGTGATATTGATCTCATTTTAACAAAACTTTTTGTTAATAATCTAACAAGTGCAATGAAGAAAATTGGTTTTAAAAAGGTAGGAAGACATTTTATCCATCCTGACTGTAAACACTTATTCATTGAGTTCCCTAACGGCCCTCTAGAAATCGGTAACGACTTCAACATTATTCCTGATGAAGTAGATATTGAAGGGAGAACTATCAAAATACTTTCACCCACTGACTGTGTAAAAGATAGACTCGCGACCTATATACATTTCAAAGATCGAGTAGGAATTGAACAAGCTTTATTAGTCGCTAAGATTCATCCAGTAAAATTTGAAGCCATAAAAAAATGGTGTGAACAAGAAAAAGCCGAAGACGTTTTTGAAGAATTCATAAATCTTTTGAAAGGTTGACCAGAATGCCCGAACTCCCCGAGGTGCAATTGGCGATCTTCTTAACTTTAATCAAATCAACAAAATAGCAATGAAAACAAGCTTCTCGAACATTTCGTCATTTCACTTTATTTCACGATAATTCATACCATTTCACGATTTTGGTCGGATTAGTCGGATTGATGTTATCCCCGACTTAATCAAAGTCGGATGAGTTAAAGGTAAAGTCTAAATGACTGCTCTTCGCCTCTCTATTCTTCATTTTGTCATTAAAGAAACTCAAAAGGAGATTGACCATGAGCAGTTTTTTACGAGGAAGCTTTTTAATAGTTTCAATCTTGGCCTTCAAAACCTTTACGCTCCTATGGCCTATATTTCGTCCGATTTTCTATCTCTACGTCACATGGCTCTCGATAAATATCCTGAGACTTATGGCCTGAGATTCAAAAGCTTTAAGGAGTTTTTCGGGAGTCCTTCTCGCGACTAACTCCTTTTCGTCTTATATCTTTATGTCTGTCCACTTACTCATTCACTTCGCTCTCTTACATTTCAAGAACAAACACGGTCTCCCTAGAGGGAACCCCTCCGAGTTTCTTCTTGAAATGCGTTCGACTTCGTTCCCTCCTGTTCCCATCAAATAAAAATAACAACACAGGAGTTTTAAATGAACGCAGAAGAAATCCAAAACAAACTTAATGACCTTGCCTTTGAACGTACTACACCATTTTGTTACTCATGCTATCAAGATTGCCCAGATGGCCAGTGCGAGACTTGCGGAAGTGACGACCTCATGAGGCATCTTGAAGGTGTTGGAGTTGAATACGGGACTGATTGGGTTATTAAAAGCATTCTTGAAGAAGAACTTACTTCTATAGATACCGAAGAAGTCTTTGAAGATATGATTCGTTCCTGCTACCCAGAAGAAACAGCCGTGGGCTGGCTTACACTCGATACTGTTG
>CAYWMU010000419.1:0-1578 GCA_964459395.1 uncultured Bacteriovorax sp. | reverse complement strand
GGTTGAGCCTGAATAGAAAATAATTCATCAGCTTCTCCGATAATCCCTAGGGAAAGGAATAGCACCCCCACTTAGACTTTTCCTATCTAAAATGCGTCCTTGATGATCTTTAACAAGTAGTTCCTTAAAGCTAAGTCGTTGGTTACCATAAAACAACTTGATATCTCCGTCCAAGCTTTCTATAACATCAACTTGTGCTCCTCTCATTGAATAACTCGGTCGATTCGTTTCTATTTGCAGAATTCTACCTTCGTAGCTAATTTCGAGATTCTTACTTAGTTTCCTAGTAGACTTATAGCAAAGAATTTCTTCCAAATTATGAACTTCCAATAACTCCCGATGAAGATCTTCAGGCGAAAAAGGTGTCACTGAAAACTTAGCATTATGAATTTTAATATAGTCGGGCAGAAAAACATTTGCTTCTTCTAAAGAGAGAATTCCCTGCAGGGTCATTTCTTTGGTTAAGCGATCTTGAAGAGTATTAAATAGTCTTTCAATGCGCCCTTTTGCTTGTGGTGAATTTGCACAAATTAAATCAATATCCAACTCCTTAAGGGCTCTTCCAACCTGAGTTAAACCTGCATTTTTGCTTGTGCTTTCAGAACGGTTGATTCGAAATACACTTAATCGATCAGTGTACAGTGCCTGAGGCCTACCATGCTTTTCTAGATACTCCTTAATTGATCTAAAGTAGGCTTCTGTCGATTCAGATTCTACAAACTGTAAATGCATAACGGCACTTGTTGCGTCATCAATGAAGCCCATTAAACAGCATTTAGGCCGTCTTCCTTCAAACCAATCATGCGGACTGCCATCTACCTGGATAAGCTCTCCATACGAACTTCTTCTTAATCTTGACTGGTGAATTTTTGGAGATCGACGTTTTTTACCTTTCCAAAGATTATATGCGATCATCCATTTGCGAACCGTCTCTTTTGAAACTTTAATATCTTCGTTCTCAAGAAGTTTTTCCGAAGCTAATGTGGGGCCAAAGCCCTTATATTTAGAGCTAAGGAGTTTCAAGGCTTTTTCTTTTTTTTCCTCAGGAAACCGGTTGTTGCTTGGACTGCCGGTTCTCTTAGAAATTAAAGCGCTTGCTCCACCTTCTTTGTACTTTTTTATTAAACGCCTAAAATGGCGATCACTAACACCTAAAAGTTCAGCTGCTTTCAATTGTGTCATTCTCTTGCTCAAAACTAGGGAAACAGTATTATACCGATCCAAGTCTTTCAATGTCATGTTATATATTTTCTCCAAAGTTACAAGCCTCTATCTTATGAAATAGGACACTATAACTTTGCCAGATTAGGACTTCACTACTTTGCTTCTACAAGCAAGGGTATAAATAAAGCAAAAAAAGAGGAGAGAAGCTACAATCCGGAATGTCTGAAATGTGAATTTGGGAGACACAAAGCGTGACGGTGAAAAGACATACTAAAGGAACGTGCTATAAACAATTTAAACTGCAAAAAGTAATCCCCATCGATGAACTCGAACTCGTTTATCACGAATGGGTGCATAGGCCAAGCGGCGCTTCAATTCTTCATCTTGCCAAAAAAGCAGGTATAAAAGACGCTT
>CAYWMU010000418.1:0-1590 GCA_964459395.1 uncultured Bacteriovorax sp. | reverse complement strand
GAGACTATGCCCACCATGTCAACGTCAAGATGGTGCGTGCGAAAAAGATCTGTCATTCCTACAACAGCCCGTTTTGCATCTGTAATTACTCCGAATTTCTGACCTAACATACGTGCAATTGATACTCCGGCAGAGGCTTGCCCTACAACGGGAATGCTCACAACTTCTTTTGCTTCTTTAACTCCTGGATCGAATGCACAAGCAACAGTTACGCCGTCAAAACCTTCTTTTTCTGCCTGTATTATTGTTTCAACTACGTCTGGCAATAATAGCATCTGAAAGTATGCGTGCCGAATAAAAGAAAGACCTTTTTTTAGGTGCATGACACTAACTTCAGTGTCTTTACGCACTACCTGTCTTACAGAATTCAATATAGGATCATCATATGTTCCAACTCCGAAAGGATTAACAATCAGAAGCTTCATACGTTTCATCTCCTTTTTTCAATAGCTAGTTTAGATATTATCTTGGAGGATGCTCTATTCCCAACTCTTAGATATTCGAGCACTTATCCAATGACATGTCTTTTAGCTGATAGGTTAACAAAACACTGAGTTGATGATACTAATTGCGTAATAAATATTTTGCTCGCACAAAGCTAAAGGGTTAACATTTCAGGATTTTCTAGGTACAATCTAATTCGTTCAACAAATCTTGCACAAAGCCCGCCATCAATAATCCTATGATCAGCAGAGAAGCAAATGTTCATACAAGGGGCAATGCATATCTGATCATCAATAACAACCGGCTTTTTTGATATTGCACTCACAGCAAGAATACCAGCTTCGGGCGGATTAATAATTGCAGTAAAGAAATCTATGCCCATCATTCCAAGATTTGAAACAGTAAATGTCCCATCCTGAAGTTCTTCTAGTAAAAGTTTTCCTGATCTTGCGCGTGCTATTATATCTGTGCACTCCAAATTGAAATCTTTAAGAGATAGTGTCTCGCTCTTCCGAATTTTTGGGACCAGTAATCCTTGTGGTGAATCTACTGCAACACCAAGGTTTATATTTGCGTACTGAATAATTTTGTCGCCCTGAAGGCTGGAGTTAACCTCAGGAAAATCTTTAAGTGCTTTGACAGTAGCATAAAGAACAAGTACGTTGATTCCGATTTTTTCGTCAGGGAAGATTTTACCTAGCCGATCTTTCATGTTTAATATTGCACTCATATTTACTATAGATTTAAAATATAAGTGAGGGGCGGTAAACTTGCTCATGGATAGACGGTCTCCGATAATTTTTCTTATACCAATATATGGAGTTACTATGTTCACCTTTTCTTTTCTCTCTTTTGATATGGCATTGATAACGTCTTCCTTCATAATTCGTTTACCGCTAGCCGGAATGATTTTATCGATATCAATATTTGCTGCGGCAGCATATTTTTGAGCAACCGCAGTGGATTTGAGTTTTGCTTCGCTTAACTGGTCAGCAACTTCAATAATCTTGTTATTACGTGACGCCAGATAATCATTGACTATTTTCTCGGTAATAAATTCGCCAGCAAATTTTATTTCATCAACATTTAAGTTGTTTTCTTTGAGAATTTTCATTGCCCTCGGAGATACTTTGGTTTTTGTCGCTA
>CAYWMU010000417.1:0-1599 GCA_964459395.1 uncultured Bacteriovorax sp. | reverse complement strand
CTTAACATGGCCTGTGGATTTACGGCCATATTACTTGCCTTTAAGGGAGAGTTTTACAAGGCCTGTATGTTTATCGTTCTTGGCGCTATCTTTGATAGTGTTGATGGGCGTGTGGCCAGAATGACAAACACTCAATCAAGTTTTGGTGAGCAGTTTGATTCATTAAGTGATCTCATCTCTTTTGGTATGTCTCCGGCCATTATTTTTTATTTCCGCTTCCTCACTGAAACGGGAAGACCGGGGATGATTGCCGCTTTTATTTTTGTTTTATGTGGGGCCCTAAGACTTGCGCGCTTTAACGCTAATATTGATCGCAACAAGTCGGATTACTTTCAAGGTTTACCAATTCCTGGTGCTGCCACTGCTGTTATTGGGTTAGTGTTTATTTCTTTGAATTTTCCAGAAGTGAATACTGCTTACGTTGCTATCCCTTATCTTCTCTTCTACGGGATTCTGATGATCTCAAATATTCCATTCCCAAGTTTTAAAAAGTCGGAGTGGGTGAGTAAGAATAAGAAGCAAGTGCTTGCTATTATTTTTGCGGTCATCGCCTCGCTCTTTATTTATGAAGAGATTATGATTCCTCTGATCATTACTTTTTATGTGGTGGCCTCACTTCTATACTTTGTTACTCATCGTAAGAAGTTTGCTGGTATCTTCGATTGGAAAGAAGAGCCTGAGATTGAAGCCCAGTAGATGCATCACTACCGTTTGATTGTTTCTTATCAAGGCACTCGATATCTCGGCTGGCAAGTCCAGCCAGAGTCCTATGGCCAAACGGTTCAAGGTGAAATCAATATTGCTCTTGGAAAAATATCAAAATCTTCAGAAGTTAAATCTCTGGGATCAGGAAGAACTGATTCTGGAGTTCATGCGCTCGGGCAAGTTGTTAAAGTCAGTATCCCACTAAAAATTGATCCTAAAAATCTTTTAAAGGCTTTAAACTCTCACCTTCCTGACGATATTCGTGTACTCGATGCCAGTCACTCCGATCAGGAATTTATACCAACTGTTCATGCAAAATCTAAAGAATATCATTACCGCTTCTCCACTCTTGAAATTCATCCTCCCTTTGCTCAGCACTTAATTACTCACTATCCCTATGAATTAGATGTAGAATTGATGAAAAAGGCCTGCGAGCTTTTTATCGGTGAGCATAATTTTATAAATTATTTTGTGGAAGGAACGCCGGTTTCTAGCTTTGTTCGTCACATTTACGAATGTGAGATTTTGGAAGTCCCCGCTACAGATTTCTTCCCTCCTTATTACGTCTTCAGAGTCGTAGGTAATGGGTTTTTAAAGCAAATGGTGCGACTTATGGTGGGCACAATTTGGAGAGTGGGAAGAGGGAAAGTGAGTCTAGAAGAACTTCAGATGAGTCTTGGACCCGCAAAAAAAGAAAAATTGGCCGCAGTCGCTCCTGGACATGGCCTCTATTTGATTCGCGTCAATTATTGAAAGCTTTGAATTTATTCTCTTAATGTGTTAAAAAGTCTCATTAATTTTATGGACCATAAAGAGAGATCGCTATGTCTTACACTATCGAAAACGTAAATGGCTGCACTAAGAAGTTTATCTTCAACTTTGATAAAGTTGATC
>CAYWMU010000416.1:0-1603 GCA_964459395.1 uncultured Bacteriovorax sp. | reverse complement strand
TAATTCTACTACAAAAAAATGTTGTGGTCAATACCCATTTCACAGATTTGCGTAATAATTTTATTTCAAAATATGATCTCTTACCAGACACAGTTAAAACCTACTATTTGAGCAGCTTGAGAAAGATCCGCCAAATGCTCATACCCTTTATCGTTAAAAACGTACTTCCGCACTTCACCATTGATGGTGGCAGTGATCAGCCCCATCACCTGACCTGGATTCTTTTTAAAGGTCATGGGCAGCTCACCAAAGAACTCAGACCCGAAGGTTGATTCAATGAAGTCCAATTTATTAAGATGGATCGTCCTGATGAAGTTCAGGATGTTAAACTTGATCTGTTCTTCGAGACTCAAGTCTCCAGCTTTCAACATTTTCTTTACTTCTATTTCTGAATACTTCAATCTGTGGTCATCCCCTTTCATCACCCATAACTTCTGCTAAAATGAGACGATTTGTTCTTTCTCATGTAACTCTCCATTTACATCTTTCCATACCGTTTTTATAGTAAGCTTTGAGGGCATTCCCATATAACGAATTATATGTTCTTCAAAACTCTTTCCTGATTCAAGTATCTCATAAGGAACCTTGTCTTTAAATACCATTCCTTTTAATTCATCAGGGACTTGAAAGTCAACATCATATGCTTCTACTTGACCAGAATTCCAAATTTTTAGTTTATACTTTCCTTTAGAAACGTTGTATATTCTAGCTTCTACTATAGATTTATTTGCCGCCTCACGTACTTTTTCTTTCTCTTCAAGCTCATATTTTTTTAATTGTTCTTCCATTTCATTTAATCTAAGTTGGACCTTATTAACTTTTCTAGACTCATGAAATGAAGCAATCGAAATCGCAATAGCTATAAATGGAACTCCATACCCTATGAAAATATCAAATATATCTTTTATTTCCATTTCTTAAACGCCTTCTTTAAGTCTTTTTCAACTTCTTTGAAAATAACCTCTTTGAAATCTTCAAGATTTGCATCAATAATATGGCTGTTCTCTTCAATTAATTCTTCTTTAGTCACTACTCTACCACAATCTGAACACTTTATAAGTGTCTCATCAGGAGCATCCAATAAATATTCAATAGTTTTATCTACTGTGGAAAATTGATCATTAGCACAAACACTACACTTAAGACTTATGCTCATTTCCATGTCTTTCAAAACCAAATCCCCCTTATCTAAAGTAGTCCAATAGTAACATCACATTCTAAGTTCTTTATATACCTTTTACTCGTATTAATTTCTAGCTCAGCTGTTGGTGTCCATGTGCAGCAAGTCGGAAGATCTCCTGGATTTACGAGATATCTCTTGCCACTCAAAGTGATCAAATCACAAGTTTCCAAATTTACTTCTAACAACATTGCTCTCAATATTACTTCTCCCCTCATTCAACACGATCTACTCATCTTCTCCTCGATGCTCCACATTCATAACATCAACCCAATCTTCCTCAACGTAGACCATCCCGTTCCGGCCTTCTACCTTCCGGTTAGGTCCAGCCTTATACAGTTTACAGTTTAGTGGGCCGTAGCAGAATGTTTCAAACCTATACTTCTTCCGCCCTCTAGGGTTCCAGTTATCTACAATAATCTC
>CAYWMU010000415.1:0-1612 GCA_964459395.1 uncultured Bacteriovorax sp. | reverse complement strand
ATCCATAAGGCCTCCTTCTTTTTTGAGTACTGCCTTAAATGAATATTAACTTACTTGAGAATTCGAATCTAATCACTAATCTCGATAGGGCCATTGTCTTTAGCTATCAGAATGAAAAAGTAAAAGATATTGAGCTTAAGTAAAGCTGGCCGCTGATGCCTCTTACTTGCTAGTTCCCACCACTGACTTCGTTTTTGATCGATGAATTGATACTTGGCAGACAGGGCAAATGAACTGTTTGCACTAATAATGAGAGCAATCTCATAGGCATACTCGTAAAAAGAGTGTGAATTATAAACACTGGCTCCGAGGTTAAAATTCATAAATCTTGTCAGAGAAAAAATAAGATTTGTTCCGTAAGAAAAGTAACTAAAATGACCATGAATCTTAGGTCCAAATTTATCATCTTGGATTGGATAAAGTTTTGATCTAGTATCTTAGAAGGGAAGGGGAAATGACTCCCCTTTTAAGATGCGAGATATTTCATGAGAGTCTTTGTCGCCATTTCTGCAGAAAAACTCGATTTTGATCCCAAAGAAAAACTCAAAAAACTAAAAACGAATCTTTCAAAGAAAGATTTAGAGTTTAAATTTGTTCCGCAGGAAAACCTTCATATTACTTTGAATTTTATCGGTGAAATTTCAGAGGATGTTCTTCCATTAATAAAAGATAAACTTTCCACATTAGCAGAGGCCCACGAAGGCTTTGATTTGAAACTCTCTGATCTTGATGCCTTTCCAGATATCCAAAAAGGCCGAGTAATGTGGATCGGAGTTCAGAACTCTATTAAGCTGAGGTCATTGCAGGCAGATTGTGAAGAAAGACTGCGGGCCCTTGGGCTTGAGCTCGAAATCCGGGATTATAGGCCTCATATGACAGTGGCAAGGATACGTAGCCCTAGGAACCTAAAAGACGTGTTATCGCCGTATCAGGGGCATAAGTTTGGGGTTTTAACGGTGAAATCGGTGGTTTTATATGAAAGTAAACTCGGTGGAGCGTTTCCAGTTTACTCGAAAATAGCTGAATTTGAGCTTAAAGAGTCTGCACGATAAGAAAGATTATCGTGCAGTGCATTAATGCGCGTTATTTTAGATTTAATTTACGCTGAAATTCTTCCTTTGTGATCTTACCTTCTTTTATTGCTTCTTGAGAAAACTTCAGCGCTTCTTCGTATTTTGGTCTTTGCTCTGCGGATACTAAAGAAAGATCCAAGTGATTCTGGTTTACGTTTCCAGCATTTTTAACGATTGCTTTTAACATGTTTATAGCTTGCTCAAGTTCCATTAGAGAATCTCCTTAAAACAAAAAAATCTTGTACGCTGATTGATCAACGTACAAGATTTAGAGCAAAATGAGAATATATAATTGATTTAAGCGGCTTGTGGTGATTGGGATGGAATAACTTCACTGATGAGTTCGTCGATAATTCTTTCTTCTAGACCGTCATACTTTGCAGCATTGTAGATCATCTGAAGCTTGGAATTGAGCACTCCAATATTGATCCTTGTTTTATGATCTTCTTCTGACTCGAGTAAGGCCTCATGAATGAGATCTCGGTACTGAGCGACTAAGGATTCTTGGAACTGTTCCATGCTTTTTACTTTCAAGTTAG
>CAYWMU010000414.1:0-1627 GCA_964459395.1 uncultured Bacteriovorax sp. | reverse complement strand
CCCCGGCTGCATTGATCACCTGCAGGGTGAGTTTCTCTCTCTTCTTCCTCATCTCCTCGTCCCATAAGACGAGCAGAAGCTATCGCCGCCATCTCCGTAACTCTAACAAACTCCATGGCAAGATTTCTGTTCATATGACTTCCCTAGTTAAAAAAGTTTCAATCCCCTCAATTATACTCAGGGATGAATCATTCTAAAAGGGCTAACTCAATTGACGCACAAGAAAACCCTTAACTTCTGTTGGAAGAAGGTCTTGACCGATATGACCAATAAGTTCTTTGACTCGTTCAACACGATGAGAGTCTACATAAGCATCAATATTAAAGACCCATTCATCTTCTTCAATAAGAGGAGTATCAGCATTTCTTTTTGAAAGTACGCGTCCTGATTGGAGACCTATTCCATCTTCCCACTCAACGAAATGTTCCATGAAGAGAATTTGAAATTTAGCGATTTCACCGTTGTTATGTTGCCAAACAAAAAGTTCCACCGGACCATCACTTCTGAGCCAATATTTTAAGTTGGCCGGAATTTCAAGACCATCCTCTACCTTATGCAGAGGCTTAATCTTTTCCACTAAGTGATTCATATCAAGAAATCTAGCGACCCCTTCTTGAATATCTCTTTTCTTAGCAAATTCTAAACCCAGACGATTTTCAGTAGTCCATTTCACAGTTCCAATCACATCAAGTGAAGAACCAAGCCAATGAATCTTACCTGTGATGATATCGTCAGCAGAATAACTGGCCCCTTCTTTCAGAGCTAACTGCATCCCCGTGAAAGAAATATCCTTTACCTCAAGTACCCGAGAAGTAGCGTCGGTCTTAAAGGTTAGGTAGCAAAAGGGAAAACTTGGGAGTTTTCTCTTCTCATGCTTCTCAAAATCTGACTTAATTAAATTAAAACGTCTTTCCATATGCACCTCGTGATTCTCTTATTGTAGGGTGATGAGGTATATTTAAGAAGCTAGGTAAAGCTTTCTATTAAAAACAAAAACGAGACTTCATGCAAAACGATCTAGAAATTGATAACCTACCTAATCGGCTCACTATTTTTCGAATGCTCATGATACCAGTAGTCGTAGGGGCACTTTATTTACATATTTCCCCTGAGAAATGGACCTTTCCTCTTCTTCCTTGGTTGGGCCATATAGCCGCTTTTATTTTTGCTCTTGCAAGCATTACCGACTTCTTTGACGGCTACATTGCACGGAAAAGAAATATTGTTACAGTTTTTGGTTCCTTTCTTGATCCGGTGGCAGATAAATTTCTTGTGGTTTCCTCTCTCATTATGCTTTTGGCCTTAGAAAGAATTCACCCGATCGTAGTCATTATTCTCGTCTTACGAGAAATGTATATGACTTCTTTACGACTTCTAGCAATGACTGAAGGAATTAATATTCCTGTGGATAAATGGGGAAAGTGGAAAACAACTTTTCAGATGATCTCCATACCTATGCTCATGATTCATCAGGAATTTCTTTTTGTTCACTGGGGCTTCTGGGGCACGATTCTTATTTATATTTCAGCATTACTCTCTTTACTTTCGGCCCTCAATTACTCCGTTTCTATGATTAAGAAACTTAAAGTGAAAAGACTCAAACTAGGGTTAAAAAAGAAAGGCAATA
>CAYWMU010000413.1:0-1635 GCA_964459395.1 uncultured Bacteriovorax sp. | reverse complement strand
ACGTGAATTTATTCGAGAGATATACAAAATCAATCCTAATACTGTTGTTGTTTTAGTTGCAGGAAGTTCTTTGGCAATCAATTGGATCCAAGATCATATACCAGCGATTGTCAATGCCTGGTATCCGGGTGAACAAGGAGGAACTGCTGTTGCTAAGGTGCTATTTGGAGATTATAATCCGGCAGGAAGGTTACCGTTAACCTACTACAATTCACTTGAGGAGCTACCCGCTTTTGATGACTATGACATCACTAAAGGGCGTACTTATCAGTACTTTAAAGGAAAGCCACTCTACCCGTTCGGATACGGACTAAGCTATACATCATTCCGTTACAACAAACTTGCAATAGAGGATAAAGGCAAAGAGTTATCAGTTAGTTTTGAGATCAAGAATACCGGTAAGCAAGACGGGGATGAAGTTTCGCAAATCTATGTTAAACTGCCGGATAGTCCTGGCATATTAACTCCTGATAAAGAATTGAAAGGATTTGCACGTACCAATGTTCTCAAAGGAAAGACCGAACATGTAACAATCAAGGTAAGGAAAGATTTGTTACGTTATTGGGACACGAAAAAACAAGAATTTGTAACGCCGAAAGGGGAATACCATTTTATGATTGGTACATCTTCTGAAGACATCAGATTACAACAAGCATTTAATCTCCAATAGTTTTCTTTTTAGAAATGATAATATCCGTCAGAGCAGGTTGATAGGATTCACCTAACAATTGTAGATATTCTTTACAGAAATTGTTAAACACGTCAATAGCAATTCCTTTCTTACCGGAAATATATAAAACGGAACATTTAATGGATAGTGCTTCCTCGTTTAGGGAATCGTGTTTAAAAATAGCATCTGCAATATCAAGCATAACAGTGTGATCTGTGTTGTACGCTTCGATTTGAGATAATTTCAACAAGACATCGATTGCAAGAGTGGAAAAGTCAGCTTTGAAATCATCCAACCAACTCTCTTCTATATCGGGCAACAATACCCCGCGCAACAACAGAGATAAAAGTCTGTTTGTTTGTACTCTATCTTCAAATTGATTTGCACGAATTTCTTTGAATAAATTTATCAGTTTATTTTTAAAGATCCCCTTATTGTTTTTCTCTTTGTAAAGCATCAACAAGATGAGCAAATGTTTTAATATCGGTGAGAATTTTCGGGAAAATGCCCTACACTGTGGCGAAGAATGAAATTGCCGTTAGTACTTAACTCAGCAAGATAGCTCGAAGACGAAAGAGCATCAAGTTGTTTTTTCGCGATATTCAAGTATTTTTCTGAAAGTTTTTTATCCGTAAATGTACTTAATTCGAGTAATGCCGAACAAATTACAGCTCCGGCAGAAGCATCCCGCAAGGCATTAGGAATATTAGGTGCATCAAAATCCCAATAAGGAATTTTATCGTCAGGAAAGTTGGGATTATCAATAACTCATATTTCGCACTTCCCTTAAATCATTGACAAAGAAAAAGAAAGTAAGTCCATTGCTTGCTATATATCTGTTTTATAGCACTTTATACTTTTCAATTTCTCATTCTTCTTTAATAACCGAAGCGCACAATGCCATGATCATGGTTTCTAATTTTGGATTAGCCAAAATATTTCATGGTTTGGACCCCTTCACTAAG
>CAYWMU010000412.1:0-1639 GCA_964459395.1 uncultured Bacteriovorax sp. | reverse complement strand
CTTTCGCTCAATGAAATAGTTGATAGAATCTTGGCTCCCCATAACATGTTAAAAATTTAGTTAATTACCATTCATATAACATGACGAAGGATATAAAAATAAGGTTTGAAGAAATTAATCAGACGAATAATTATAAGTGGTTTAGTAGTCTATCTCATTTTTGCAGTGACCTCCTCTATAGTGTTGTTTGCGGTCCATGAGCCCAAAAAGAAGGAACAGGTAGTAGTCTCTTCAAGCAACGCAGATAGAGTTGCCTTGGTAGAATCAGGGGAAAATGGAGCATTGGTGCGACTGAACCTGATAGAAAATGCTCAATCAAATCTCGATATCTCCTACTATATCTTTATCGATGGAGAATTTACTGACTCACTCCTGAACGCTGTTTTAGATGCAGCTGACCGAGGAGTTAAAATTAGGATATTATTGGATGGACTACCTCAAATCATTCACTCAAAAGGGAATCTCAAAGAAGCACTGCGAGGATTGGAAGTCCATCCAAAGATAGAAGTACAGTATTATGAACCTTTAAATCTTTTTGCCCCTTGGGCTTGGCACAATCGGTTACATGACAAGATTATGATAATTGATGGTCGACTAGCGTTACTAGGAGGGAGGAACATAGGGGACAAGTATTATCTCGAAGAGGTTGGGACTGCCCGCCATGTAAAAGATCGGGATGTGCTTATTTTGAAAGATAACCCTCAGAGTGTCATAGATGAGATACAAGATTATTTTGAAGAACTTTGGAACCATCCATATTCCAAGTCCTCTGGAAAGACACTGACAACAAGGGAGATGGAGAAGCGTGAGGTCTTTAACGAAAATCTGAGAAGTAGAAACCATGATATCCAAAGAAACAGCGTTGATGTTGATTGGTATGAGCATACCCTATCGACTGAAAGTATCCATTTTGTGCGCAATCCCATTGGCCGACTCAACCAAGATTCATGGTGCCTGCAGGCACTCCTAGAGTTAGCATCACAAGCCCAAGAGTCGATATTCTTACAAAGCCCCTACGTCATTCCTTCGAGGAAAATGAAATCTGAGTTTGCTCAATACGATATAGACTTAGAAAAAGTCACTATTTTAACGAATTCCTTATCTTCAAGTCCAAATCCTATCGCTAAATCAGCATATGCTAACCATAGAAATAACATTGTCGACAGTGGTATCGATGTGTATGAATACCAAGGGCCAGACTCTATCCACAGTAAAACCTATATATTTGACGATTCTATAAGTGTTGTGGGAGCTTTTAATTTAGATGCAAGAAGTAGCTATTTGGATACGGAATCTATGGTGGTGATCGTGAGTGAGGAATTCACGAATGAATTAAAAGGCGAAGTTCAAACAGACTTACACAATAGCTTACAAGTAGCTCTCGACTATTCCTACAGAGAAGATGATCAGGTGATAGAGACAGAGGTCTCGAGGCTTGAAAGAATTGGAGTGGGGGTTTTGTCTAAGATCGTATTATTTTTTGAATATCTCTTATAAAACGAAAAAGGCGCGTTCGGTATTGCTCTTTTGGATCAACTTGCAGCCTCCAGCATGGAAAAATAACTGGGCTTAACTTGCAATCACCTATTCAACTACAATCCGAATCACACCTTTTTACCACGAAAATCGTAAAGATAAT
>CAYWMU010000411.1:0-1651 GCA_964459395.1 uncultured Bacteriovorax sp. | reverse complement strand
GGGGCATCACGACCAAGGACATCACCCAAGCTCTTGATATGGCAGTAATGATGAGGGACAACCAAGAGAAAACTGCAATGCCCCAGGACTACTTGGATGCCAATGTCTCCACCAAGGTAGTAAAGATCATCCAGAGCTATGCGAAAATTGTGGATCTGACGGTTTGGAGGAAAACCACCTGATATGATGTATACTTTGGTTGGTACTGTACTTGCCCTTGGTTGGGTAGGAGTTTATCAGAAGACCAAGGATCAGAACAGCAACTACTATCTTATATTTGCTGGGCTAGTCCTTCTTCTTTTTATGGGACTTCGAGGTGATTTTACTACTGATTATGGTAATTATGCTCGTGGATTTGCTGAGTATAGCGGTCGAAGCATTGGGACTATTATCCAACAAAAAGAGCCTCTATTTTATCTTATTATTAAATTCTTATCAAACATAGGTCTTCAGCATTTCCAAATTCTCCATTTCATCTTGTCGGCATTGGTCGTACTGCCGGCAGTTGTGGCGGTCAAGCGTACCTCAAAAAACTACTTGCTCAGTATCTTTTTTTTCTTTGCACTTACTTATTATATTGAATCATTTAATATCCTGAGAAACTGCATTGCCATTTCTATTGTTTTGATTGGATATCCCTATCTGCTTGAGAAAAAAATTATACCTTGGGCAATCTGTGTTCTTATCGCTAGTGGGTTTCATTTTACGGCAATTTTATTACTTCCTGTAATAATCCTCATGTTTATCCCAGCTAATAGAACTCGAGCGATTTTGCTCGCGATATTAGTGATTCTTGTTATTTTATTTTATGAAAAGGTACTCGATTTTTTCCAACAAAAGCTTGGATTCTATTCAGGGTATACGGAAACTAGTTATGGGATGTGGTCACTTTCATTTGCTGAAATAAGTAAGAAACGCTTACTTGTTCGCGTGAGTGTTTATATAGCTTACCTTGGTATGGTCATCAAGAAAAAAGAGCTGCTCGATGAGAGGGTATATCTGTTAATTCTTTCAATCGGCTTGTATCTGCTACAGTTTAAAGTCTTTATGTTGTATCGGTTTGATTTATATTTTCTTGCCTTTTTCATCTTTCTTTTTCCTAATACGTTCGAAGAGTATGCGTTCCCTAAAAAGGCAAAAGCAGCATTGATGCTAGCAATTGTGGTGTTGTGCTTGATTTGGAATTTTAGTGCCTATGGAGGGACTTATTATCCATTCTGGAAGAATGTTACGGTCGGCAAATAGGAGAAGTTATTGCATATGAAGACTGTTAAAGTATTATGGCTGAGCAATGTGCCCCCGCTTGCTTTATCTGAACATAGCGAAAGCTCTTCAGGCGGCTGGTTAGCTGGTGCATTACAGAGTATACGGGAAAATATATCTGTTGAGGTAGTTCTCTCTTTTCCAATTATGGAAAAAAAAATTGCTGAAGAAGGTGTTGTCAATGGGATACCCTATTTTGGTTTTTATATAGCAGGATATCCAAAATATTCTCGTTTAAGATCTATACATCGTAAGATTTTATACAGAAAAATTAATCAAATAATTGAAACGGTAAATCCTGATTTTTTACATGTTTTTGGAACAGAATTTCCTCACTCGCAGATAGCTATTGAAAGTTTTAATAAACCTGATGTCTCCCTCCTTCATA
>CAYWMU010000410.1:0-1653 GCA_964459395.1 uncultured Bacteriovorax sp. | reverse complement strand
TGGACAATTATCAAGCCAGAAAGGGATTTATGAGTTCCTCAGTAGAGAATAGAAAATTTGGAGTTAGTCGAAGAAGAGTATTAGAAGCGCTTGGGGCTATAGCGTTGGGAACAGGTGCTTTGGGTTTTATCGCAGCAGTTAGAAAAGGTTTAGGAGTAAATTTTGTTTTACCCAAAAACAGTTCTGGGGAAGATCCAGAGGGATCTGATGAGCATTTAGAAGCAGCTCTCGCACAGCAGGAAGATCAAGCCTCACCTGAGCATGAAGCATTGTCAGAAGTTAGTCCAGAAATTGAAGATGCATTAGAAATTATTACACTACAAAAGACTCAACTGGCCAGATCTCTGGCTGAGGTATCTAAGATTCATCAGGCAGCTGTTCAGGCAAAGTCTCCAGATGAGTTGGCGGAGTATCAGTTTCAAATCAACCAAGAGGCTGTAAGGTTTGAACTTGCTTGTCAAACCATTATTGAAAAAGCCAGATTTATACTTGATCAAGTAGGCAGAAATCCACGAAGAGCAGCAGAGTTTAAAGCTAAAGATGATGCGAATATGTCGCTTCGCTATGTAGAAAATGCTCAATCAAAAATGGAGGAGGCAATTAGTGCTTTTCAGGAACTGTTGGCTACACAGGAAATGGTCTCAGATGAGGATTTGATTGAGGAGTGGAAAGAGAATGGGTATGTTGATTTAGAGGTAGATTTAGATGAAGCGATGAGAAGGTTGAAATTATTGCAAGAAGGTATTGAAATAGATGGAGTAAAAGAGTCTTTACTGCCGGATAGTTATAGAGTGTTATTAATGGGGTTAGATTTGGCCGAAGTATATGAAATTCGTACTAGACAAGGTGCGAATGTAGTTGGCTTTAATTTAAAGACATTTGAGCTTGAAATATTTGAAGGTGAGAACTATGTGCCTTTTATTCCAGGAAATGGCGAGGATATTGAAAAAGGGGATGGGACAATTGTTCATCGAAGTGAGCTAGTGGATGAAGAAACCGGAACAATACTTGCTTTACTTTCAGAAAAAGCCATTTATTTTAATTTTAAGAAGGTAAGTGATAAAGGAGAAACCATTGTTGAACGAAGAAGGGTGGTTGTAAACTGGGGAACTATTCCCCTTTTAAATAAGAATCTATTTTTTTCAACTTTATTCGAGATTTTCCCAAACCTTAAAGGTAAGCATGTAAAACTTGTTGTGCAGAATGAGGTTTTTAATCCAAATATGCCGCAGCCAGCCGGATTTAAAGAAGGTATCGATTTTAACTTGGCGGTAAATTTTATAGATCCAGTGGATGGCGTAAATGGAGATACGGTTTATCTTGGAAGAACGAGAACTATAGACCGATTAACTCAGGGTCAGGATGTTGGTAGTGATGAGGGAGAGGCTGTTTTGTTCCCACTATTTCAACTATTAAGAGCAGTTGATAAACAAAAACCTGATATCAAGATTGATAATGGCTTAATTGACTTAAGGGCGCAGAGAGATTTAATGGCTGAAGCAGGATCTGTAGTCCCAGATGGTCCAGCAACAATGATCGATTTTACCCCAATTGAGAGATAAATCATGATTTAGTGATCTTACAAAACAGGATTAAATTAAGATAAGTCTCATCTTGTTGATAATTGCCCACGCATCTGTTTTACTTAAAGCA
>CAYWMU010000409.1:0-1653 GCA_964459395.1 uncultured Bacteriovorax sp. | reverse complement strand
ATTTACCTTACCGTTCTTACCCAAAATTCCTACAAACTCCCCATCTTCAATCTGAAAGGAAGTATCGATGAGAATGCGCCCGATACTTGGAATTGAGTAATCCAAATTTTTTACCGAAATTGTTTTCATGAAGGACGTATCGGAGTTATTTGGTCGGAAATAAAGGTTTAAGATTGATTTGGGATAAGATTTGGTAAGTGGTTGGAAAAACTGGCCGAAGAGGTTAGCTTCGGCCTCAGAAATATTATTTTTTAGTTACTACTTCTTCTTTCATTACTTTTTTAGCAAAGATGAAGATGATAAAGGCAACGATGAGGAAATCAATTAAAGCGGCTATAACTTTACCATAAAAGATACCGTTAAAAGAGAGTTCTGCGATATCACTTACGCCAGCAGCATTAAGAGCAGGCTGAAAAATAAGAGGTGTAAGGAGATCATTTACTAGACTTGTTACTAAAAGATTTAACTTCCCCCCAATGATAACTGCAATGGCCAGACCAACGACACCGTACTGTTTTAAAAATCCTAAAAACTCTTTAATCATAATTGAACTCCTTTAATTAAAAGGATTTCAATTTGAAAAAACTAAGTCAAGAAGTATGCTTAATAAATGAAGAAGGTCGTAATTTTTGATTTTGATGGAACTCTTGCCAATTCCTTTCCTTGGTTCATTAAACGAATTAATCATATCGCAAGGGTGTTAAGATTTAATCCTGTAAGGCCTGATGATGTTGATGATCTGAGAAAAATGAAAGTTGAGGAGATTTTAAAATATTTGGGTATTTCAAAATTTAAACTACCTTTTGTTATTCTTTATATGAAGTGGCTAATGGGAAAAGAAAGTAAGGATATAAATCTTTTTCCGGAAGTGCCTTCCTTATTTGAAGTATTAAAGAATAATAATATCGATATCGTTATATTGAGTTCGAACTCAGAGAAGAACGTAAGACTTATTCTTAATAAAGCATCAAAGGATGTAAGTGTTTTCTACTGTGGGGCCAGTCTTCAGGCAAAAGAAAATCACTTCCTTAAAGTGAAGAGAGGCTACCCTCAAGCACATCTGTTATCCGTAGGGGATGAGTTACGAGACTCGATAGCTGCTAAAAAAGTGGGAGTGGATCATTTAAATGTAACTTGGGGATATGCTAGTGCAGAAGTCTTTTCAAAAGAATCTGTGATTGAGGATTTCAGTTCATTAGAAAGAAGGATTCTTAGCTATTTTAATGAAAAAAGTAGATCCTTTGTCTAATTCGCTATCAACCCAAATTTTCCCGCGGTGAGCAGTAACAATCTTATAAGTTATATAAAGGCCTAGTCCTAAACCTGAAATCTCATTTGGTGAGATCCCCGCTCGTTCAAAGCGGTTGAAGATGGCTTCTCGAAATTTGGGATCAATTCCCATTCCTTCATCCTTTACAGAAATCAGGACTTCTCCATTATTCTCAAGCACGGTAACAGTAACAGGTGAGTTCCGACCATACTTCTGAGCATTAGTCAGAAGATTGGTGATGATTTGATCAATACGGAGTTTATCCCAAAAAACTTCTATGTTGGGTGTTTGGGTGACAAGCTGAACTTTGTCAGGAGATGAGAACTGAGGGGCCATTCTCGTGATAATTTCTTCGATCAAACTACAGAGGTCAAAGATTTCAG
>CAYWMU010000408.1:0-1656 GCA_964459395.1 uncultured Bacteriovorax sp. | reverse complement strand
AGTATGTTTAGCCTTTTGCCCGTGAAGACAAGTCCCATCCCCCATGAAATTATCTACGCAACTATTCCAAAAATTGATACAGGTATTCCAGTAATCAATCAAGCAGTAAATTCATCATTGCCGGCGGCAACACCGGCTGCCAGCGTTAACCCCCTTCAAATTTTGGTTTCTATCGGCGCTCTTGTTTGGATCTTTGGGGTTGCAATTTTGCTGGTTTACAGCATTTTTTCTCTTATGAAGTTACAAAAGCGCCTTAAAAATGCTGTTCATGAAAGAGATAATATATACCTTGCGAAGCATTTAGAAACACCTTTTGTTATGGGTATTATTCGTCCCAGAATTTATTTGCCTGCAACCCTTACAGCTGAGGAAAAAAGATATATCATGCTCCATGAAGATATGCATATCAAGCGGTTCGACCATATAGTGAAAATATTCTCTTTCTTTGTGCTTTGCCTGCACTGGTTTAATCCTCTTGTATGGGCAGCGTTTTTTATTAGCGGCAAAGATATGGAAATGTCCTGTGATGAGGCAGTTATCAAACAACTGGGCAGTAATGTGAAAAAGGAATATTCAGCCTCACTTTTAACCCTTGCAACTGGCAGGCGAATTATTGGCGGTACCCCCCTTGCCTTCGGTGAAGGTGATACTAAGGGCAGAATTAAAAATGTATTGAATTATAAAAAGCCTGCCTTTTGGGTAGTCGTATTAGCTGTGATCGCTGTCATAATTTTAGCAGTTGGTTTGTCATCAAATCCAATGAATACCCCGATTGTTCTACCAGACAAGGACGAGGTGTCCAGTATACAAATCGAACAGGTTAATGAAGGAGATAGCCTTGGTGTGGTTCAAATCACAGATATAGCCGATATAGAAATCATATTGGATGCTCTGCAAAACACAAATAAAACTTTCAGAAAATCGGTCAATGATGCTCCTAACAGCAAAAACTACTTTCGGATATATATTGAAGGCACAACATTGCAAAGATTTTTCTTATTTGCCGAAGGTAATAAATACTATATCGAGGAAGCATACTCCGGTATTTACAAGACAAGTCGGGAAACGAGTGTTTCTGTAGCTAAAGTTTATATATCCAATGGTGGAGCTGATTTGGAAGATACTACTACTGCCTTGTGGAATGCCCGCACGAAATATATTGGCGATAATTCAGCTGTGGGAAATATCATTAGTCTATTGCAGTTCCCTGAAGGTGTAGCCTATGACAGTTTTGAGTTGCATACAAGCGAGCCCCCCTATGCCGTATCGGTGAAGTTTAAAACAGATACAGAGATTCGTAATTTTTATTCGGGAGCAGATAATCAATCCCCTTTCCAAATAAATGCCCTGATAATGTTCTCTCTTATTGAAAACGCAGAGTACATTACCTTCAGCTTAAATGATGGTATTTACGATCCTTACTCTATTCAGTACACTGACGATATGGCTAAAATGATACTTGGTGATAATTATCGTAAAGATAGTGAAAACCTTGATGGATTTCGTTCACAGATTGAAAAGCTACAGGAGTTGCTTTCTATAAAAAATGAGAGGTAAATCAATATGACAACTTATAAAAAATTCAACAAGCTAAATATTGACACCATGCTGCTGGGCATAGAAAGAGGGGATAACGAAAACCTATATTTTTGCACG
>CAYWMU010000407.1:0-1663 GCA_964459395.1 uncultured Bacteriovorax sp. | reverse complement strand
AAGAATAAATTATAATAGTCTGGGACAATCGATGGTCGGTACCGTTCATAGAGTTGAGGAACTATAAATACATGAGGATCGACGACTTTCAGAAAAGGATAAAAGTAAGACGGTTCATTCGAATAGTCAAAAGCATAGATTTTAGCTTTCTCTTGCTCCATCGTTGCAGTAAGAATTTTTAGCTTATTGTAGTCAGATCGAGGCATCATGACATCAATATCATCATCCCATGGGATAAATCCCTTATGTCTTACCGCTCCCAACAGAGTCCCACCGCTGAGAAAATACCGTAACTTATGCTCTTTACAGAATGAGTCAAATTTTATGAGTAGCTCCAGCAGCTTTCCTTTCGTCTCTTCTGCATCCAAGCGTCGTAGCTTACTCGTATCTAGCACCGTACCTGCCATCGATTCTTTCATTATCGATGCTCCTCCGCCTTCACATTCTTACTTTCATTTGAAAATAAATACGCAGTATATAGTATCGTTCTCAATAGAGAAGGAGAAGCCTTATAGAGAAGCATCTGTAATTTATGCTTGAAGTTCATATATCTCCAACTAACAACAAATTTTTCGTTAAAATACCGAGTAGCCGTCTCAATATTTTCAATTTTCTCAGAATATTTAAATTGTTTCTCTTTAGGCAATTTAGTCCAATACTTAAGGATTCTGAAGGCATGAAGGCACTGACGTGAATGAACAATTTCATGTACCTCACTCATTCCAATAGGTAAATGTGACAATACTTGATCGTATGCTCTTAGGCTTGTCATGTATCGATCAAGGCCATACTTTAACGAAGAAAATGATTCATATAAAGTTCTTTCGTAGTGATAAGCACAGCTATTTATCACCGTGCAGCTTTGCTTAGGAAAATGTGAAAGATATCGAACCACAAATTCAATGTCCTCACAGAATGAGAGTAGAGGGTCAAAGAGCTGTTCTGTCCTTAAGAATAGCTTGTTGCATACATATCCTCCCAATCCCAAAGATTTGCTGATAATCTCCTTAATGGTCGCTTCATAGGTCAATCTACATTGCCCGCTTCCATTGCAGAGTGTTGAAAGATACTGTTTCCAACCTGGCATCTTCAAGCCAATGATAGACAAAGAGACATCTGTTTGGTTTTGCATTCCATTGAATAACTCTTCAAACATAGTCGGCTCTATCCAGTCGTCCGAATCGACAAAACCAAGATACGCACCAGTTGCTTTGGTTATTCCCACATTCCTAGCATTAGATACACCACCGTTAGGGATATCAATGACGGTAATTCGCTTATCGTGTTCTTCATAAGCTCGACAGATGGAAAGACTTTGATCAGCAGATCCATCATTGACTAAGATGATTTGAAGGTCGGAGTGAGTTTGGGTAGTAATAGAATCAATACACCGATGAAGGGAATCTTCTGCATTATAAATGGGTACTATCACAGAAATCGTATTATTCACAATCCATACCTCATTTATTAGGTTCAATAGCTTTCAGGATTTCAAGAGTTCTTGATAATCCTTCTTGCATGGTAATTTGTGGTGCATATCCAATCTCTTCTATCTTCTGCGTAGAGAGTAGCGCCTTGGTTGCCTTAGAAAATCCAGCACTCTCAACATCATTGGGAAGATCAAAGATTACATCAGTTTTACTGTGTTGAGCTATCAAAGAGG
>CAYWMU010000406.1:0-1664 GCA_964459395.1 uncultured Bacteriovorax sp. | reverse complement strand
GATGAGGCTGAGTAACTGTTTCATATGACTTATTATCGGAAGAAACCTCTCTGAGCCAAAGTACTATAAACAAAATAAGTAAGTTAAAAGTAACTGATTGGAATTAGAAGTCTGAGTCTAAAGAGAATTTTTCGTTCACTGACAAGAAATGTAGGCAGAAATCTATTTTTTGAGTTTACCAAGATCTGTGCGAACAAATGTGTCCACTTTACGAAAAGTGATGACCGAGGGGGAAAAGTATTCAATCAGAGATTTTTGATCAAACTCTTTATCATGAAGTATTTCGATAGACTTGCTACTACGAGGATTGTCGACAATTGTGAGTTCAAGATGACCGTAGAGATTATTTTTTAGTGCAAAAGTATAAAGTTGATCTTTAAGGGCATTAACCGAGGTGAGCCTTCCGTTAATTTTAATGAGGTCATCAATACGTCCGAGATGATTAAGCTCTTTATCTTTCCACTCAACTAAATCATTGGTGGGAAAGTATCCTTCTTGATCGCAACGATCCTTAGCATTTGTTGTGCTGACGATTTCGTTTTTAAAGATAAATTCAAGAGTATACATGGCCTTGGATTTCACCCACAGACGCTTGTCAGCATCAATTTTAATTTGGTGAATAGGAAGAATTTCAAGACTTGGGGGAGTGATAGTTTTACTTGAAGCAAGTTGTGAACAAACTTCAGTCATGCCAAAAGTCTTGATGACTGGCCACCCTAAGTCAATGGCCCGACCAGCGAGTTCATTACTTAAAAAATCACCACCAACAATAATGAATTTAAGTGTAGGAGGCGCTTTGAGCTGATTTTTTACCACATCATAAATTTGAGTGGGGACGACTGTTGTAATAGTGACTTTTTCTTGATGAAGTTTTTCCACCCAAGAATGAGGATTCCACTTTCCTGTGAGATCAACGAGTTTAGCATTAAGAAGATGAGCGCGTGCAATGACTGAAAGTCCACCAATGTGAAACCAAGGAAGAGTTAATCCCCATACATCATCTTGAGTAAGATTGAAAAATTCATTTACCGCTTGGGCATTAGCAAATAAAGCTTCTTCAGAGACAGCATAGCCTTTAGGGTCTTTTGAAGTAGTACCAGAAGAAAAAAGAAAGAAATGATTTTCAAGAAAATCGAGTTCTCTTTTAATCTTCAAAGCTATATCTTTAAACCTTTCATGATGAAGGAATTGGTTTTCTTTTTGATTGAATTTTATATTGAACATAGAATCTTCCAACCTGCACTCATGAGTTCATCATAGAGTTTTTTTACTTTAGTTTTATCTGGGACATAGGTCTCAGGTGTGACTTGATAAAAGATATCATCTTCATAAAAATGATCAATCTGCACCCCATGATAAAGAGAGAGGTCTCCTGATTGGATGAGTTCGCAGTAAGTATGCCATTGACCTAACTGACTCCCCATATAGGAACTAAAAATATTAGGTCTAAGACTCTTAGGAAGAAACTCTCTATTGGGCTTATAAATTTTAATACTATGATCACTATTTGAGATAAAGTCGCTAGCAAGTTTGATAGGAGAGTCGATATTCCAATCTCCATTAAAAGGATCTTCGATATACTCAATTTGCTTAAAGAAGGAAGGATCAATTTTTTTAAGAAATGATGAGTAATTTATAATATGTGGAACATCAACAATTGTAAT
>CAYWMU010000405.1:0-1676 GCA_964459395.1 uncultured Bacteriovorax sp. | reverse complement strand
TGTAGGGGTGTCGACAAGTGGTAAGTCAGCAGATTTTGATTCTGCCATGCGCAGGTTCGATCCCTGCCACCCCTACCACCTCTTTAAGGAGTCCAGAGTGAGACGTATTGTCCTTGTCTCAGGTACCTCAAATCCAACCCTCTCCAAGAAGATCTCTGAATTTCTCGACGTTCCCCTAGTTAATCCTCAGCTTCGCCGTTTTGCTAACGGGGAAATTTATTGCGAGATCGAGAAGAATGTTCGTGGAGCAGATGTGTTTGTGATGCAAAGTACCTGCGCACCAGTAAATGAACATCTAATGGAACTCTTAATTATTATCGATGCTCTCAAACGAGCATCTGCTAATACGATTAGTGCCGTTATTCCTCATTATGGATATTCCCGCCAAGATAGAAAGAGTGCACCAAGAACTCCAATCACGGCAAAGCTAGTAGCAGATATGTTAACGGTGGCAGGAGCGACGCGAGTAATGACCATGGATCTCCATGCAGGCCAGATTCAAGGTTTTTTCAATATTCCGTTTGATAATATTTTTGCTACTCCTGTTCTGCTAGATTACATCAACAAGAACCTCGATCTATCAAATCTTATAGCTGTTTCACCAGATGCTGGTGGAGTTGAAAGAGTACGTTTTTACGCTAAGAAACTAAATACGGATCTTGCTCTTATTGATAAGAGAAGAACTGGTCCAAACGTTGCGGAAGCGATGAACGTTATTGGAGATGTAAAAGATAAAGATTGTATCATCTTTGATGATATGATCGATACTGCCGGAACATTGGTTCAAGCAGCGAAAGCATTGAGAAAGAATGGTGCTAAAAGAATTTATGCAGCTGCAACACACCCAGTGTTTTCTGACCCTGCCATTCAGCGATTAAGAGATTGTGTAGAGCTTGAAGGAATTTTAGTAACAGATACTATTCCTCTTAGTGATGCCGGTAAGAAGCTTGATAAAATCAAGGTTGTTTCAACTGCTGAAATTTTGGCCAAGGCCATTCATAGAACCTTTAACGATGACTCTGTCAGTTCCCTGTTCACTTAGCTATGTTTAACTTAGTTGTGGGGGTGGGAAATCCTGGTTCAGAATATGCACAAACAAGGCACAACATTGCTTGGCTTTTCTTAGATTATTTATCCGAAATAAATCAAAATGCATGGAAGTCGAAGTTTAAAGGACTTTATTCAGAAGGTTCTCATAATGGGCATAAGTTTTACGCTTTGAAGCCACAGACCTATATGAACCTCTCGGGAGAGTCCGTTCAGCCGATGGCGGCTTTCTTTAAAGTAGCGCCACAAAACATACTGGTGATTCACGATGAAGTAGATCTTCCCTGGGGCCAAGTTCATTTTAAAATGGGCGGAGGCTTTGCTGGCCACAATGGACTTAAATCTATAGGAGCATGTCTCGGGACAGATCAGTTCGCAAGACTTCGTATCGGAATAGGAAGACCTGCTCATGGTTCGATGTCGAATTGGGTTTTAGGAAGATTCACGCAACAAGAATTTGCTGAACTTGAAATTATATTTGAAAAATTAAAAGTACCATTTTTTGAGGCCCTCAAATCAGGTGTGGCGAAAGTTGGTCCTTACAATAAAAAAAGTTTTTTAGCTTAGGAGATATTTATGGGTATGAATTGTGGAATCGTGGGGCTACCAAACGTTGGGAAGTCTACAAT
>CAYWMU010000404.1:0-1678 GCA_964459395.1 uncultured Bacteriovorax sp. | reverse complement strand
CAGTGGGAAGATTACAAGGAGCAGTTTGGTATTCGAGGATCAAAGGTGTTTAGCTCCGGAAAAATTGAGGAAGTTTATGAAAGATATAACGAATCAAGTGAGCCAATCCTTTTCATTCTTGATGAGGCGCATAGATATCGAAACGAGGACACCACAGATTATAAATTTCTACACCAGGTATCACGAAGTAACCCTGAAAATAAAATACTTCTATTAACTGCAACTCCATTTAATAATGATCCAAAAGACGTTTTCGCATTAATTAAGCTATTTCAGACTCCTGGACAGTCAACAATTAGATCTGTAGATAATTTAAGTTTGAGGTATAGGGAGCTCATTCAAAGATATAAAAAGCTACGTCGAGAAATGACAAAGGGTGTAGATGAGAAAGAAATAAATATTGAAGCAGGAGAAATCGCTGCTGAGCAAAGAAGACTCATTGAACCCATCATTATCAGAAGGTCTAGATTAGACCTTAAATATATCACTAGATATAAAGAGGATTTAAAAGAGCAAGGAATTGATTTTCCAGAAGTTATGGGACCTGATCTACTTGAATATGAACTTGGAGATCTCTATGAATTGTATATTGAGACTTTAAATTTGATTACTAGACCTGAAGATGAGGGATTTATTGGAGCACGATATAAACCAACAGCGTCAGAGTACATGAGTGAAGAAAGTAGAAAAAAGTTTATTGATAAATACAAAGAAGAATTTGATGATGTTGAGGATATCCAGATAGCCCAAACAAACTTGGCTCAATTTATGAGAAGGCTTCTTGTTATGAGATTTGAAAGTTCAAAAGATGCTTTTCGCTCAACTCTTGAAAAAATGATTGAGTCAAATGAAAAGATCGAAGCATGGTGGAATGAGATAGGCACGGTGCCAATTATGAAAAAGGGGCAGATTCCAGATCCGAAGGATTACGATCTTGAAGATGGAGAGAACGACGATGGCCTTTCACAAGATCTAGAATTACTTAGAACTAAAAAAGGATTCTTAGAAATAGAGAAAGATTTATTAAGCGAAAAGTTTATTCAGGATGTAAAGCATGACGCTCAATTGTTAAAATCAATTCATGATAAGTGGTATGCCAACTCAACACATGCAGATCTTGACCCTAAATTAGACGAATTAATCGTAAGGTTAAGGAAATATTTATCAGAAAATCCAGAGCGTAAGATAGTTATCTTCTCAAGCTACAAGGATACTGTTGATTATCTTACAGATCAGCTTAAGAAAAAAGGGTTTGATAAGGTTACAAAATATACAGCTTCAGAAGGAACGGAAGGATATAAGAAGATTATTAAAGCAAACTTTGATGCTTCCTTTCCCGAAGAACAACAAGAGAATAATTATGATGTGTTGGTAGCAACTGATGCACTAAGTGAAGGATTTAACTTACATCGCGCTGGAATAGTTATAAATTATGATATTCCATATAACCCAACCAGAGTTATACAAAGGGTTGGACGTATTAATCGTATTAACAAGAAGGTTTTCGACAACATCTATGTCTATAACTGTTTCCCTACTTCTGTGGGTGAAGAAGAAATTCGAGTTCATTCAATTTCAACTCTGAAAATGAAGCTAATAAACGCAGTAGTTGGCAGTGACACAAAAACACTTACAACAGACGAGGAACTCATCTCTTACTTTAAAGACGAATTTAACA
>CAYWMU010000403.1:0-1683 GCA_964459395.1 uncultured Bacteriovorax sp. | reverse complement strand
GTACAACTGTTTGAATTTCTCTATCTTGAAATGCATCGTGCACCTTCTATTTATTTATCATATGAATTTCTTAGCATTAAAGATTTCCAATATTTCTTGTCTTTCGAGAGTATATTAATTGACTATGCATCATATTTTGGTGATTTAGCATACCAGGAAACTGAGTTTGACAAAGAGGATGCGTTTAAAAAACTAAAGACACTTAGAACCGAAGTGCATGATACGCATGCACACATTATTTCGGATATAAATATTCCTGAACTACCAAACGTAATAAGGATTTTTATAAAAATGTTTTCGAAAAGCGGGAGGATTAAGCTTAAATGATATAAATAATCATTATTATCAAGACTTGTGTCATAGCTGTTAAAGCCTATCATCAGAATCGTTACGATTGCGAAGAATCCTCTTCTTCGTCAAAGAATTCGTATGTCATCTGAGCTTTCAGTCCAATTGTTACCTCAATTCGCTTAATAAGTTTGAACAGCAAATCATTCTTAGTATAGAAAATTGTGTTCTTCTGCTTCAAATCAAAATGAATAGCAGGCTCTGCATCTTCTTTAAAACAACAGACAATTACTTCCTTGCCAAATTCTTCGGCATATCCAGCTTCAAAATACACACCGCTGTTGTTTGTTGATAAATCAGCGATTGAGAATTTTCTGTTCCGTATTAGGTACAAGAGTCCGGGCATATTTTGTTTGTTTTTGATACAATGAACGAGATAGATTAACTTAAGATAATAATGTTTTTCTGAATGCAGTTCGAAGCGACAACTCGTTTGATTGAGCCACTAACTAATGATTCGATCATGACATACTGACTTTTCTTCAATATACAACGGAGAAATCCACAACGAACATGGAGGGCATCTGAATATGAATGATACCATTTCGGTAGAGCAGCTTAACAGCCTTCGCATCGAATTCAAGAAACACTTACGAGAGAGTTATCCCGATTGGAAAAAAAGTACAGTATCAACCATTAATTCCGATGCTTTCTTTGCGATGAATAATAATGTTGGTATCGATTTCTGGGCGAGTCTTATCAGCGAGGAATCTCTCATATTGGCTCGGGATAAGATCCGCGACCATCTGGCAAGCATCACCGGATCTGACCGACCGTATGAACGTGCTGACAGTTATTGGTTAGCCTTGCGACATTTAAAAGCTTTTCTGGATAAAAAGCACCCTTCCCTAGCTGCCGATTGGAGCAACAAAGGGATAAGCAATATCAATCTAAAATCCGATTTTCAGGCGTGGATGAAGAAACAAAAGAAATCAAATGGAGAGCTGTATAGTTTAGGCACGATAAGCGCTTACTCGACAGCTCTGAAAAACACTACTTCAAAGCTCGGTTTAGGTGATCGTGTCTATTCAAATCTTTTCATTTATTCATCGGTTGATGATTTTGACGAAGCGAGACGAATAATTGAATCATCTGAGAATTTTAACGAAGTAGACCTTGCTGCTGGAAATAGAGCTTACTCAAATGGAATTACGCAATACAGGCGTTTTCTTAAGGAGCTCGGAGAACCATCCGCTTGGATTTTTCAAGGCAACCCCAAATACTATGATGTTATTGGCGCAGTGGAATCCCTCGATGAAATAGTATGGGCAGTAAATCAGTATCAGAGACAGATTAAGCAAGGTGACAAGGCTTATATCTGGATATCCGGCTTGG
>CAYWMU010000402.1:0-1689 GCA_964459395.1 uncultured Bacteriovorax sp. | reverse complement strand
AATAGGCCGCAGCCAACTTCACAGACACATTATTTCATTTCAGTATGCTTACCCTCATCATAAAAAATGGGGATTACATACCTTCAGGCATTCATTTGCATATAACTTCTTAAAGAACGGTGGACAAATGTATGAGCTAATGGCGGTTCTCGGACATAAGTCAATTGGCCTGACAATTGACCTCTATGGAAAACTTCGTTCTGAAGATGTTGAAAATCCAAGCCCATACGAGTTTGAATAATGGCAACATTTTGCGAAACTGATCTCTAAGCGAAACTGACCAAGAACCTTGATATTAGCCATACTAGTAAGGGGTTCTTGGCAATTTGTGGCAATCATTGCCATAAATTAGATTTAAAGAGTGTCAGACCGAAGACTTGTTAGTGTGTAGAAACATCAACCTCGTTTGAATGGGTCCGGCAACACAACAGGGCTTCAACAAGTAATAATTTACAAGTCACTCACTATTATCGACACAGTTTCATCTGATTTCACATTATACCGTTCTTCAAGTTGTATCCTCAAAACCTCATCATACTTTACGCTAACACTCTTAAGCCAAGGAGAATTATAATTTTCAGAAGTTTTTTTCCTGTAGTTATCGACATTTTCTATGGAAGAAAAGTTCAAGTTAATTCTGCCAAAATAGTTCACCTTTCCTCTTATAGAAAATGGTGATTCCTTTAGAAAGTAAGTAAACTTTTTTGAGATACCCGGCCGCACACAAGAAATTATATACAAGCTATTTGACTGATCTTTTACATCAATAAATGCATCTCCAACCTTTTCCCCCCAGAGAATGACTGCTCTTCGATTATAGGAATTATTTAAACCAACAAGACAATATTTTGTTACATCTTTTTCATCAAGCGTGACTTTAAAATGCCCAAACAATAACTTTCGCCCCTCTTTCAGAATTTTCCCATAGTCTTGGTTATCAACTGACTTCAAAAATCCCAATTTAATTAATCCCTCATTGCCTTTCTCTGCCATAAAAGAACAAGAACCTAAAAAGAACAATACTAATAGTAATTTTTTAGAAACCACAACTCTCTCCTCCAAGTCTTGATAATTCCCTACCACCGCAAAACAGCTTACTACCTACAAATAAAGCTCCGCCTACTACATCACCAGGATAGGTCATTGAATACTCTAATGGATAAGGAATTAAATTGATTCTACCATAGATCTGAGCATCGAGAGAATTTGGGAAGAGGGTCATCCCAACCCCTACAATTCCACCTACTCCCGCACCTAAGTAAAAGGCATCATCGATATTATCTTTAAAAGAATCATTTTGCGTAACCATTCCAAGTAAAATTGTTGAACTAACAGCACCAAGTATCCCTCCTCCTGCACCAAAAAGTGCTGCTCCAATAGTTTTACCTGCAATGCCAAGTCCTTCAAATGCGACTCCAGCAACTAGTTCTGCTGCTGCAAATCCTGCTGCAGCACCAATAAGGGCTGCTTGAAAAGCACTAAAGTCCAAATCAAAAATTTCATTCATTGCAACTCCTACTAGTGCCCCTACAACAAGTGCAGTAAGAATCTCTTCTCCTGATGGATCTAAAGAGTTAATCGGATTATTTGCAACGTATGCATATTTTGTATTAAAGGTATCAGGAGAACTTACTTTCCCCGGATGCGGATCTTCTGTAAGAAACCGGCCTAGAGCAGGGTCATAATATC
>CAYWMU010000401.1:0-1691 GCA_964459395.1 uncultured Bacteriovorax sp. | reverse complement strand
GCTGAATTTGATAGCGGATACAATCAAGAATTTAATGTGCTTGCGAATAAAGAAAATTGCGTGTTGCTCCCTCAAGGCGAACGACATCGGTATATTTGGGATGCACCTACTGCTAAAAAACGAACCTATGGTTTTGGACAATCTATGATTTGGTATGCCACAGAGGAAAATGCTGCTGCATATGTTGCAAAATTGGCAAAACAAATTGGAGAGTATGCCGGTGAAAACTGGATTGATAAAAGTGCAGAAGATATAGATGGCAATGTTTAAGAATGTATTACTTAGTATATTTGAAGTAGTTTTTCAATAAAACAAATTTGCGATGGGAGGAACTTAATGCCGTTAGAAATTATACGAAATGATATAACAAAGCTAAAGGTGGACGCTATTGTAAATGCTGCAAATCGTTCTTTGCTGGGCGGAGGCGGTGTTGATGGTGCTATTCATCGTCCTGCCGGTTCTGCGTTATTGGATGAATGTCGATCTTTAGGAGGATGCGAAGTAGGTCACTCCAAGATAACGAAGGGATACGAACTGCCGGCTAAATATGTGATACATACTGTTGGCCCCATTTGGAGTGGTGGTTCAGAAAATGAAGAAGTCATGCTTCGTAGTTGTTACATAAATTCCTTGAATTTAGCAAAGGAACATCACTTAAAAAGCATAGCCTTCCCCCTCATTTCATCAGGGGTATATGGATATCCCAAGGATCAGGCGCTTAAGGTGGCAGTAGGGACAATTGGAGAATTTCTTTTGAATAACGATATGAAGGTTTATCTTGTTGTATTTGATAAATCGGCCTTCGGTTTTTCTAAAAAGCTTTTTTCCAGTATCAAGCAATATATTGATGACAACTATGTAGATGAGAATGAGCAACGATACCGCCGTCGGAGTATTCATGAGGAAGAAAATCAGCTTTATATAGGCGAGGTGCCTGTTGAAGAAGATGCTTGCATGATGGCTGATATGGAGGTTAATAAAAACAAGCGTTCTCTTGATGAAGTTATCAACCAGCTTGACGATACCTTCTCAGAGCGTCTGCTTAGGCTTATCGACCAGAAAGTAAAAACAGATGTGGAAACATATAAGAAAGCCAATATTGACCGCAAACTGTTTTCAAAAATTCGAAGCGATAAAAATTATAAACCAAGCAAGGCTACAATATTAGCATTCGCTTTGGCACTGGAACTGTCACTGGATGAAACGAAAGATTTCCTTATGACAGCAGGATTTGCATTGTCACGCAGTAACAGATTTGACATTATTATTGAATATTTTATCGTAAACGAAATTTATAACATTCATGAAGTGAATGAGGCTTTATTTGCCTTTGATCAAACCCTACTGGGGGTGTCGTAATTATGGGGATTAAGGAACAAATTCTTCAAGCTTTGAAGGTGAAAAACTATCAATCGGATAGAGAACTTACAGATTATATCTTAGGAGTCGGGGCTGCTCAACAAGGTATTAATGCCGCTTGCCGCCAATTAGCCTTGGCTGGAAAGCTAAATCGAACTACACCTCCCATTAAGAACTACGTAGATTGCGATTGTACTTTAGAGCAAACAGCTCTGCCTTATACTAAACCAGCTGTACAAGTAGAACGAGGGATGTACTTAAAGAAAGAATTCAATGATTTTTGGAATGATTTCTGGAAAACAGACAAAGATTATTATTCTGATTTTTCACTG
>CAYWMU010000400.1:0-1713 GCA_964459395.1 uncultured Bacteriovorax sp. | reverse complement strand
TGGAATGGTTAAAGGTGACGGCGTTCACTCTTTCGGAGCGAAGATGGGTGCAATGGTCACAAGTTCTGGAATGAAGGCCATGACCATATCTACGGTTCTTGGTGCCCATTTAAAAAAAGCATCTATTGGTATGGGTAATAAGGGGGCCAATTCTCTACTTGAACCATCAATAAAAGAACTTCTCAAGAAAGAGAATGCCCCTGATCAAAACAAGATGAAATTACTTGATAAAAAAGGAGGAGTGAAGAATCCATTTAAAGAAGGAAGGTCCCTTGATGATCGTCTAAGAGCAGTAGGCATGACTAAAGATGAGGCCATAAAGCTTACAAGATTATCAACTGAGAACGTTCAAAAAGAAATTATTGGCACCAAAGGGCAAATTCCACAGAGTAAGGTGAACTCTCATTTTAGAACTGATACCCCAATACCTAAGACGAAACTAGGTAAATTAACTCCTGTCGAAGATAGGAATAATACAAAACAGGGGTATGTCAGATTAAAGAAGCAAGATTTTAAATTTAATCAAGACTACTGGGACAAAATCAATCCTCACAAGGCCGAGGCTATCAAGAAGAAGTATGGGATTAAGAACGATATGGTTGATCCTCACAAGGTACATCGTCCTGTAAGGCCTGTAATGACAAAACCTATAAGTAAGGAGAAGCCAGATGAGCTATGAAAACTTTGAAGCAAGTTTTACCAAAGAGAATAAGAGACTAAAGTTCATGCTCTCAACTGCTATTGTCATTTCTCTTATCGCCATCGTTTTGCAATTTTTTAACCGCAGGTATTTCCTGTACCAAGGGGCTTCAATCTTTGAAGAAAGGCCTCTTGCTGAAGAAGTATGCCGTTTGGCCTTTGTGGGATTAGCAGAAGGAAGTCCTAACTCCTTTGTGGTTCACGAAGAAGTGATCAAAATTGCAAAAGAAAGTGACTTTAGTCTTTCGATTGAAAAGATTCTTCAAGTGCAATCACTTGAAAAGGAAGCTTGTAAGATTGTCTTAAAATCAGAAGGAAACCTCACTGCTTTTAAAATTAAGCTTGTTGGAAGTAACAGTAATCCATTCTATTACAAACTTATTCAGCTTGATGAAATTCAAGCCTCGGAGGAAATGTGATCTTTCATATTTTAATGAATCAGATGACGACAGTTTTCTTGAGTCTGAACCTCCTTACAACTTTAAGCTTTGACTCAGAAATTCAAAGCTACCTTTATGGAGGAAGTCAGGAGGAGATGTTTTTCCAAGTAACCAATAACCATAAGACTCTGGCAATAAAACCAAAGCTTGATGGAATTTATTCCAATCTCTTAGTCATTACTAAGAACAGTAAATACTACTTTGATTTAAAAAGTGATCAGATAAATCCCCATCAGTTTGTTGAAGTAAAAAACGGGGTCATGGGTCACGCCTTTCGAAAGAAAGTTAAGACAAAGGATTATGAAATTCTTGAGGCCGATAGTTCACTTCTCTTTATTAATCATAAGTCTCAAGAGGTTAATGTAAACGGGTTAAAGGTTAAGCATCGGGAATATTTATCTAAGGGAGTTCCCATCCTCTACGAAGGTAAACGAATTCTAAACTAAAAACGAGAGTACATGAATGAATTTTTTAGTGGTTTTAATGATCGCTTTGGGGAGCTTTGCCCTCAATGCACAAACACCAAGGATTAGTCGGATGAATAAAGAAATAAAAACAGAAAAACCTACACAAA
>CAYWMU010000399.1:0-1717 GCA_964459395.1 uncultured Bacteriovorax sp. | reverse complement strand
TCGAATGATTTGTGCCAAACGTGAATTCCGACCCGAACGCATCTCGCTATGAGCATCACGTAGTGGTCTTAGATACGTTACACGGATCAATTCACGTGCTTCAGGAGCTGGAGGTGGCCCATTACCATCCTTTCCCGATGAAAGAAAGGAACTACTCCGTGGGGGCATGAAGTTTCTTAAATATTTGCAGGTCCAATGAAGATATAGGCATGGAGTATTTTCTTCACACGTTAGACATTCAAGAAATGATGCTTGCTCTTTGGTAGTCAGATTTGAAAACTTACATACAATCAAAATATCAGCAGAAGTGTCTTCATTATGGAAATCATCGGGGGTAATCCGAATCCACTCATAATCTGTAGTACCCAGCACAATCCGGATGGCATCGATGACAGCAGACTTTCCTGAATCATTCTCACCCACAAGAACTGTCAGTCCTTCGTTGAAGGCGATTACATGGCTAGACTCATCGAAGCATCTAAAGTTCTTGATTCTAATTTCAGATAAATACATACACCATTACCTTCTTTGCAACCTTAGGAGCATTATCTTTCAGTCAGATATCGTTAATCTGGCTTCCCAGATTAATCGAAAATTGTCATAAGTATTCCTTGATATAATTATCATTCTCAACAATCCCTTGTCTTTCTTTGAATTTCGCTTTTGAAAATAATTCTAGCCTAGGATAATACTCACTCGAAGATGCATAAACCGGCATGTAAGAATATTCTTTATGGTTTATATCCATCCCTCTGTGTAAAATCAAATTCCCTTCAACCTGTCGATATCCTTTTACGAGATGTTCTCTAACCATTTCAACAATCCTATTTGCTGATTTTGTTAACTCAAAAACTAAGTCTTCAAGCAAGTGACAATGAAAATCATATTCATTCCCTAGTTTATTATATGATTCTTCATCATAATAATTTATCTTATAGAATTTTTTAGTAAACAGCCTATTTTGTTGATCATTCTCATTTCTATAATCAATATAACGGGAAAATACTTTTAAGAAATCATGTAATATGTAATAAAAATTATCAACTTCATTTTCAATAAAGAGGTATTTTGAAATTCTGAATCGATTAAAGAGTGAATATTTCAACTGCCCAAGTGATTCAAAATATTTTTTATCCATGAAATAATTATCATCATAGGTAATGCCAATAAAAGATTCGCTCCACTCATCAAACTGTGCTTTCTCAATGATTGAATCAATAGTTTGAATCATCAGCAGTTGATCTTCGTCTATATTAATTTCTAATGTTTTCTTAACCCAGTCCTCATGATCTCTTTTGATTTCTTTTAGCCCTTGAACAGAGTATTTTTCTACTTTGGTATCAATCTCCCTGTGATGGTTGCTACATAGCAGGATCAAATTACCAATTTCATCTCTATCTTCAAGCGAAAGCTCACTTATCCCTCGAGGACCTTCCCTTTTTCGTGCAACAATATGACATTCTTCACCAATAATTCCCTCACTACCTGAGATAGTTGAATCGAGAGCCTCAATCAATTCGGTTTTACATATTGCACATCTGTTGCCTGATTTACCCCAGAGTAATTTGTGTGTTTTAAGTGAAATGCCCACTGTTTGTTCTCCTTTTCTATTTTCATTGTGAGAGCCTAGAGTTGAAGGCTCTCCTTATATCAAATAAATAGCAGGACAAACGCATGAAACAGGCCTAAGTAATTGACCGAGAAAAAATAACCACCG
>CAYWMU010000398.1:0-1733 GCA_964459395.1 uncultured Bacteriovorax sp. | reverse complement strand
ATTTCAAAGAAACAAGGGATAAGCTTGGTCCGCCTGATTTATCCTTATTACCAGTAGGTGCTTGGTCTCCTCGCTGGTTTATGCAGGCCTATCATATGGATCCGAAGGAAGCTGTAATGGCCCATCATGATTTAGGTTCTAAAATGAGTATTGGTATGCATTTTGGAACGTTTCAGTTAACTGATGAAGGATACGAAGAGTCACAGGAAATGTTAAAAAAGATCACTGATGAACAAGGTATTTCAGATTCTTTTATACTTCTTGATCAGGGTGAAAGTTTCATTAAATAGGATAATTATTAAATACCCTTTGAATCCGATATTTCTCATCTTCTGAGAAAAAGTTTCCGTCACATGATAAGTGCTTGAGAGATGAACACTCATTAATAACGTCGCTAAGTTTCTCGAAATGATTATTATCAATATTTAATCTCAAAAGATTTTTTAGATTACCAAAGCTTGGTGGAAGATCTTTTAAAAAATTATTAGAAAGATTAAGTTCCTTTAAATTGTAAAGCTGTCCGAACTCGAGCGGGAGAGAGGACAGATTTGTGTTTCTTAGGGTTAATGAAGTGAGAGGAGAGAGAATCTCTAAGGGAAGTTTGATTTCTGTGAAAGTTCCAGAAATAACTTTTAAATTCATTAAGCTCTGAATCTTAAGTGCTGCATGAGGAAAGTCTTTAAGATTATTTGAATTAATACTTAATAATTTCAAATTTCTAAGATGAGAAAAATCAAGATCACAAAGAGTGAAATCCCCCTCTAAATAAAGCTCTTCAAGATTAGTGAGGGTGTCGATTTCTTGAGGTATATCATTTTTTATTTTTAATTTTAAGAAACGAGTATTTAAAGGGGAGTTAAGAGCAGTTTCAAGTTTTGTGACAAGTTTCATGGCAACTCACTTTTCCCATAAATAGAGAAGGGCATGCAATGGATTATGACTTAGTCGAATAGGGGATTTCTCTTTAACAATGGGCTTTGCATGGTAAGCAATTCCATATCCTGCTTTTTGAATCATTTCTAAATCATTAGCACCATCTCCAATAGCAATTGTTTCTTCGAGGGTAATTCCTAGCTCTTGTGACTTAGTGATAAGAATTTCTTTTTTCTTTTGAGCATTGATAATTTCACCAATAACTTTTCCCGTAGTCTTACCATTTATCATTTCAAGGTGATTTGAAAAACAACCATCCATCTCTAAATCGGCCGCTACTTTTTGGGCAAAGAAATCAAATCCACCAGAAGCGATGTAGGTTTTTACATTAAGTCTCTTCAGTCCTAAAACAAGCTCTCGTGCCCCTTCATTGAGTGGTAACTTTGAATGGATAGTGGAAAGTTCTTCAGTCGTTATATCTTGCAAATGAGAAAGACGAAGGCGAAGTGATTCATCAAAATCAATTTCACCATTCATGGCCCTATTAGTAATGAGAGCAATTTCAGGTTCGCAGTTTTTTAAGGCGGCCAGTTGGTTAATCACTTCTCCTGCTACTAATGTAGAGTCCATGTCAAACAGAGCAAGTTTGGGAGAGAGTGAGTGAAGGACAGGAAGAAAATCAATCCCTCTCTCATCTCCTAATAAGTAGAGATCGTTAAGCTTAACGCTGATGGAGTTAACTTCGGCTGCACATTCATCGATTTGTTTCCAAGCAAGACCTGTCGTTTCTAGATCTTTTAACTCAAGTCCAGACATCTTAACAGCGATGATTTTCATGCTTTATTGCCTTTCTTTTTTAA
>CAYWMU010000397.1:0-1774 GCA_964459395.1 uncultured Bacteriovorax sp. | reverse complement strand
ATTGTTGTTGCTGTGATTGATAATGAAACGACTCTTAAAAAATTCTTTAAGAAAGCGAAACAAATCGAACTCCATCCTGCTAACTCAACAATGAGTCCTATCATTGTAAGGGATAAGGAGTGTGAGATTCGAGGACTTCTTGTAGGTTTAATCAGAACCTACTAAACCCAAAAAGTATTATTTTTTTGCACCACCAGAACATAGTCAAGGAGGACTTATGGGGGCATCTTCACGCCTTTTTTCTAAACTTTATGAAACTGAACTATTTCATAAAATTCAAAATGAGATAGTTAATCGCTACCATGTTGACGATCGCTTGGCCCAAGAGATGACTTGGGATTTTCTGGACCTACTCATTACGCTTGATTCCGACCTAACCCTTATGGACCAATATCTCCTGCAATAAGTTTGTGAAGAATTTCACAACAACCAAAGGTGAGCAAATGATTACGAATGAAGATTTGTGGATCTCAAAGTCTTTTCTAGTTTTAATTGGTAGTTTTATTTTCTTTTCTTTGGTGGGAGCTTTCTAGCTCCCACTACAATAACTTCAAAGCTTCTTCCGAAATTATTATTTTCAAAGACTCATAAGAATATTTTCGTTGAACTTCATCAAGCTTCATTTCTGAGACTTTTACTATTTCTGCCAATGCTTGTGGATCCACATCATTGACCGAGACATGAACTTCTTTATCGACGAGGACACCGTTCTCAACCGTTTTATATTTATAAACGACGCCTTCTTTTGTAAATCTGAGAAAAGTTTCACTATCAACAGTTTTCAGATACTCAACAATGTTTTTAGTGATTTCCTGATTATTACTAATAATAGCTGAGCTTTCTTGCACTACCAGTCCTCTCCTGTTAGCGGTAGCAGCTTCATTATTATTTGCAGCTCCTCCTTTAGAAGTTCCTGCATTTAATGCTGAACGACTACTGCTAGCACTCTGTGAGAGTCCTCCAGAGGAGATACTCGCTGCTCCTGTTCCGGCAGAAGGAGCAATGTGAGCTCTATTATCACTTGAAGCAGCAACTCGATTTATAGAAGGATTATCTCTAACTTCCTGATTTACAAATCTAGAACTAGGAGATGTGTTTGTTTCAACAACTTTATTATTACCTTTTTGGGCCGGTACATTTTCTTTTATTTCATTTTTACTCGAAGTTAAATTATCAATCGTTGCTTTAAGTTTTTCTAAATTCTTCTTCTCTTCATCCAATTGCATTTTCAATGCTTCTTCTTTTTCACTTAGAACATTTCTTCTGAAATCCTGTAATTCCTTAAGTTCCTTAGAGTGGAGTTTTGATAAGTGAGAGTTAATTTCATCTTTATCTTCTCGACTAGAAAACATGTCCGAAAGTTCTTTCGTATCAACTTTATTATTTAAGTCAGCTTGTCCAACAGTAGAGCTAAAACGTGGTAGTACCTGCGCTGTAGTTGATGCAGTAACAGAAGCTTGAGCGATAGAAGGAATTGAAGCAATCGATCGATCCACGGAACTATCTCTCACTACTACTTCAGCAATTGCACCAGTTGAGTCGATGAGCTTATCTTTTTTAAACTTGTCGAAATGATTTTTTAGAGGATCATAACTTGATCTTCGCGGGGTATTACTGTTAGAGGCAAGAGCGGCATAACTAATTAATTCCCTTTTCTTTTCATTGTTTGCTAGATCATGAGCAAAGGAAGAGTATGGATCTGCGGAGTTATCTTTATCATTTAGAAACATGAATAAGTCTGAGTTTACGATTTTACTTCCATCTTTATTCAATC
>CAYWMU010000396.1:0-1807 GCA_964459395.1 uncultured Bacteriovorax sp. | reverse complement strand
TCTAGGTCACAAATTTGCTTTAAGATATAAACCACGTCAGCAACATAGTCTTTGGTGGTGTAGTTTGTGGATGAAGGTGAGTTAGTGCGTGATCCGTCGTAATTTAGACCGACACCGCCTCCAACATCAAAGAATTCAAGCTTAGCACCTTCCTTCCAGAGTTTCGCGTAAATACGAGCTCCTTCAGAAATAGAATCCTTAATAGTTCTGATATCAGGAATCTGTGATCCTATGTGAAAGTGGAAAAGCTTTAAACAGTGAGCTTTATCGATGGATTTTAAATATTTTACGGCCTGAAGAATTTCAGTAATGGTGAGACCAAATTTTGCATAGTCTCCTCCTGAACTTGCCCACTTTCCAGAGGACTTCGTTGCAATCTTAGCACGAAGACCAATCATTGGCTCAACTCCTACTTCTTGAGAGAGAGTCATGAGATCTATAAGTTCAGAATATTTTTCAACAACAACAATAACTTTTCTTCCAAGCTGATTTCCAAGAAGTGCCAGGCGCAGAAGATCTTTATCTTTATAACCATTAACTACCGTTAAAGAGTTTTGGTTCATGTTCATGGCAAGAGCAGCTATAAGTTCAGGTTTTGAACCGGCCTCAAGCCCATAGTTATAAGGGCCACCAGCATCAACAATCTCTTCAACCACTTCTCTCATTTGGTTTACTTTTATAGGGTAAACGCCACAGTAAGTACCATTGAACTTGGCCTCTTCGATTGTTTCTCTGAATGTTTTATTAAGCATTGCTACTTGAGAACGGAGAATATCATGAAAACGAATAACCGCAGGAAACTCAATTCCCTTGCTCTTCATTTCTTCTACGATCTCCATCATATTAATTCGCGGGCCCGTACTACTGCGGTTAGGGCTTACACATAAGTCACCCTTTTCGCTGACTTGAAAGTAACCCTCTCCCCAGCGACTAATTTGGTAGACTTCATCTGCATGCTGAGTGGTCCATTCAGTGATGGCATCAAGGTTATGAAAGCGGTTATTCTGCTGTACATTCTTCAACTCGAAGTCCTCCAAATTTGTGGGCAAATTAAACCCGCACTATAGTTGAAAATTCACAAGTTTCAAAAAGAATTTACGGATAGTGAGAAAAAAAGATGTAGCTCTCAGTTTTTAAAGTTTTAAAATATTTTTTATGAGTGTTCCAAGCTGAGTTACTCCGCGCTCATAATAGAGGTTTTGAGGGTAAATCTCATCGAAAAAAGTTTTATTTTTGGTGTAATCCCGATCAAGAAGTTGAGCAAAGTCGAATAAAATGACCTGGTTATCTTGGGCCACTGCGCGTATGATGTTGTTTTGCAGATGTGTTGCCCTCCACGGATAGCAGTCAAAGGCAGAACTTTCTAACAGACTTTCAACGGCTTCAGTAATATTTCCGATTCTCCGGCTAATCTGACCATGCAGGTATTTAATTTGGGCATTACCTACATGACGGTCTTTTATCTTAGAAGATAAGGTATAAGCTTTTTTGGCATCGTTTTTTCTCAAAAGTTCTTGAAGCTCTCTAACATCTTTCTCTATTTCGATATTAGTCGAAACAGAGCAGGTTTTTTTAGGGCTTGAGTCTAAGTTGATAGGGGTTGTGGTAAGAATGAGTAATGCGTTTCTATCCTTACTCATTTTAACCAGTTCTTGTAGTTGTTCACGGAACAGAAGCAACTCCGTATCTAAGATAGAGAGATACTTCTCTTAAGTCATCTCATCACGAAGAAGAGGCTATTGTGATAAATTAATTTTCTTCACCGGCTCGTAGATTAGTCGAGAAAGCCAAGGATACAGAATGATAA
>CAYWMU010000395.1:0-1808 GCA_964459395.1 uncultured Bacteriovorax sp. | reverse complement strand
TACAGTGAAAACACCGAGAAATTCTTGAAAAACCACGCGTTCAAAAGAGCGTCTCTTCTGCTCGATGGACTGCTTTCGCTTTTCCATAAAATCTACAACTTTCTTTTCATCTGACATAGTCTTCTCCTCTCATCGATGTCTAAAGGACTTATCGGCTGAAAGGGTCCAGAGCTAAAGGAAAAGAAACTTAAAGAACTACACGGGATAATACGAAATTCTGAGGGCTTAACAAGTCTTCTGCCAGTTTCTTAAACTGATCAGTTAAGTCAGTGATCTGAATATCCACCGTTCCTTGTTTAGCTTGGGATTTGGTGAGGGTCCCATTCTTAAATAAAAGATGAAGTTGTTCAGACAATACTTCCCCACTTTCTATAAGTGAGACATTGTTTCCCATCATCTTAGAGATCTCATTCCTTAAAACCGGATAATGAGTGCATCCCAAAATCAGAGTGTCCACGGCAGATTCTTTAAAAGGAGCAAGATATTTTTTTAAAACAAGCCTCGTAACTTCATCATCAAGAAAGCCCTCTTCAATTAAAGGCACTAGTAATGGAGCAGCTTGAGTCACAATTTGGGCCGCAGGATCTTTTTGCGTAATACATTCAGTATAGGCACCTGAACGAATTGTTGCAGAAGTTCCAAGAATTCCAATATGTCGATTAAGACTTTTTCGAAGGGCCGCTTCTGTACCCGGGACGATCACGTTAAGTACAGGAATGCCCTGATAGTCTTTCTCATCCATAAAAACACTTGAGGCAGAGTTGCAAGCTATAATGATGGCCTTCACATTCTGCTTTTTTAAATAATCAAAAATTTGTAGTCCGTACTTTCGGATTGTTTCTGGTGACTTATTTCCATAGGGAAGACGAGCAATATCACCAAGGTAACAAAAAGATTCGTTAGGAAAATTCTGAATCAGACTTTTTAGAACAGTCAGTCCTCCAAGGCCAGAATCAAATATACCTATCGCATTCTCCATATACTTACCTTAACGTTAGAAGATGTTGTGAATAAAGAAACATTACTAAATCATGAAAAGGATACTGCGTAACTCTATAAATTGGCCATGGAAGCTTGGGAGAAAAGTTTTTAAGAGAAGTGACTAACATATCTTCTTCTTCAGAAAAAATAAATTCCCCTCCACCACTAGCAAGGGCGCCACCTATAACTTGAAAGGCCACTTCTCTCGAACGAAGGTCTCTTTCAAGTTTTAAAAGGTCGAGACTTAATAACGAAATAGCAACCGAAGTTAGCTCATCATCCTTTCTTATCTTAATCAATCCACCGAATAACGTTGGCAACCAAGTAAAATAAACATGCGATACCTCTTCTAGTGAAAGATGAGGAGGTTTAATCATTTTTTGAACGGAAGTCGCTGTTTTATTCATACTTAAATATGGCGGAAGCTTCTTTAAAATCAGAAATCACCACATCCACCTTATCGGTAAGTTCTGATCGTTTATGAGTTGTTGCCACGCCAATGACAAAGCAATCTGCTCGCTGAGCAGCCTCTATCCCTAGAAAAGCATCTTCGAAAACGATGGCCTTATCAACACCTAATAAACTTTTACATTTCAAATAAATTTCAGGATCAGGCTTTCCTTTAGTCACCATCAATCCATCCACTATCACATCAAAATACTTTCTTAGGTTTAATTGATCGAGAATAAAATCAACATTCATTGTTGGAGCAGAAGTCCCCACCGCAAGTTTGATACATTTATTTTTTAATTCTTCTAAAAAAGGAGTCAGTCCTGTGTGCTCTTTTAAATTCTGAGAGAAGATTTCTTGATACATATTCTCTTTTT
>CAYWMU010000394.1:0-1810 GCA_964459395.1 uncultured Bacteriovorax sp. | reverse complement strand
ATGAGATCTTAGCTCTTTTAAAGTCTCAATAGACTTTTTCATGTACTCATTGGCCTTAGTAAGCCTTTGAATTTCGTCCGTAGACTCGGGATGATTTCTTTGTATTAAGGTCAGTGCTCTTGTTACAGAAGCATCTATAATAGCGAAATGATTAGCGAGATCGTGAATATATTTTCTTGTTTCAGTATGATCAACCACGACTACCTCTTAAAAATTGAGGTCCCCTGTTAACGGGGACCTCATTTATTTAAGCATTATATTAGAATGGCTTAAAGTAACCTTCAAGACATAGCACGGTAGCGAACACTGCCGCTAATAAAGGAATAGAAGCAATAAACTTTAACCACTTAGTCTCGTCTTTAAGGTGCATGTAGTACATAGCAACGATTAAAGCTTTAGCAATTGCTAAAAGAGTAAGTGAAACTGCCTTAATCATTTTATCGATACCAGGTATCTCAGCAACCCCTACTTCTAAAACAGTAAGAATAGCTAGGACAAAAAATATGACAAAATACTCTTTCTTGTGACTCTTATGCTCTGTATGGGCCTGAACTTCTGACACGGGATTTACTCCTTGTTAGCTGGACGATTAATCAATAGTCCAACATCTATCATTAATTTATTTACACTATCTTCATCAAAAGAATAATAGCCTCGAATTTGTCCCATATCATCCACCAAAACAATTCGTTCGGAGTGAGCAATATCAAACAAGTCCTCGGGCTTTTTCTCTACACCCACTTTGAAACCATCTCGATAAAGAGTGAAGAGCTCCTCTTCACTATCTTTAGTCAAAAATGTCCACACATGAGGGTTAGCATCATATCGACGAGCAAGATCGAACAAAACCTTCTCATTGTCGTATGTAGGATCCACTGTAAAGGAAACAATATGTACTTTCTTAGCTGTTCCTCGAATGCGCTTTTGAATTTTTTGTAAATCCGAAAGCATCTTTGGGCATGCGGTAGGACAACGAGAGAAAATAAAGTTGGCCAAATAGGCCTTGCCCTTTAAATCTTTCGAGCCGAAACGCTGACCATTTTCAGAGATCATTTCAAACTCAGGGACCACCCCTATTACGGGTAGTTCTGGAGGAAGAGTTCTATTCATCGACTTATAAATCGGATATCCGAATGAATAAGCAATAAACAGTACCCAAAATAGTGGGTTACGAACAAGTCTCTCAATAAAATGAGTCTTTCGTACGGTCCCTAGTTCGAAATTTGGGTCATTTTTTTTCATTACTACTACTTCTGATCACTCAGCTTGTTTAAAAACTCTCTACGCTCTGGTTTACCCTTGAGCTCAATAAGAGATTGCACATAGTAGCTTACTGCCCATATATCATCATCTTCAATAACGTCTTTCCAGCCAGGCATTCCTGAACCGTGAACACCATACATAATTCTCTTCACAAGTGAGTCCATATCATTAACTGAACGGAGTTCATGAAGAGTGAAATCTGGTGGAAGGGCCTTGTAGTTAAACTCACTGTCCTGACCTTTTAATTGATAAAGATCAGCTGCAGTGTGATCACCGCCCCACTTTTTGATTTCATCACGAGTTGTATAACCTCTGTGACACTGAATACATGAAGCATCTACGTGATAAACTTTTCTACCGCGCTCAATCGCTTCAAGTCTTTTCTCTGGGCCGAAAGGATCAGCAGGAACTTCGAATTGTTCACCAATTACTTTGTCCTCTCCTTCCCACATTTCAGGAGCAAAAGTCTTAATGTAATGAGTAACTGCTGCTAGACGCTGATCTGAGATATCCCAATTAAGCATCGCTGTACCCTTAAGACCATGAC
>CAYWMU010000393.1:0-1811 GCA_964459395.1 uncultured Bacteriovorax sp. | reverse complement strand
ACCGGATTAAAACCTGCGGTCTGAAGACCAAGAGCTAAAACGGAGTCAGTTAGTGAGAAATCGATCTTATCTTTTTCAAGTTTATCATTAATTTCTTTTAACTCTATTTCACTGGCCTTAGCGCTAAAAAGCTCTTCGATAGAACTTTTCACTTCATTGGCCTTGGCACCAATTGATTTTTTCTCTTCGACAGTGGCGTCTTTGAGGTTTTTCATCACCTCTGAAATTGGTCCCTGTTTTCCTAAATACTTAGATTTTAGGTTAAGAAGGTCGGCCATTTTAGTAATTGTTTGTAATTCAGTTTTAAAGTCACTGACTACGGACTCAAGAATCTGCATATATGTACCCTTTGGCATAAAAAAATAGAGTGGACGCCAAAAAGGTTAACAGTGGGTGGAGGAATTGAAAAGTGGAATGCTTGGCCTAAAGTTTATTGGCCAAGCATATTATGAAGATTTCCGTAATAAGCTTTTAGTTCATCAAGGGAACAGAGTGCCGTTCCACGTTTACGAACAACCACACCAGAAGCACAGTTTCCGATCCAAGCGGCCTCTTCAAGTGAAGCACCCGACAATATAGCTGAGGTGATCGCTGCAATGGCCGTATCCCCTGCTCCTGAAACATCAAACACTTCATTTGCAGCAGTTGGAATAATTTTTAGTTCCGTTTGATTGGCCTTCGTATCCAGCATGGCCATCCCATCAGCCCCGAGTGTGATGATAATTTTTTCCAGAGCAAGTTTATCCACTAGGATTTCAGCAATTTTATTAAGATCTCTCTCTTTAAAATAACCTAATGCCTCAACCATCATATGAGCTTCTAGGCGATTAGGTTTGAGGAGATTGACTCCTTTATACCAGAGAGGAGGAGTTGTACGAGAAGGATCAACGGCCGTTAAATGACTTTTATCTTTGAAAGACTTAATAATGTCTTGGCAAAGAGATTCAGAAAATAAACCTTTACCGTAATCTTCGATGATGACACCAGAATGATTTTCGCTGAACTCTTCTATTCGGGAATTCACCCGACGGAGAACCTCACTATCGAGTTCAGTTTTTGTCTCATAATCGACTCGACAGATTTGTTGGATATCTGTGGTAACTCTTTCTTTATAAGTCGTATGGCGACTTGGATCTCTTACCAGTCCCCAAGTTTTTAAACCTCTTTCTTCTAAAAGATGTTCAACTAGATTTGCGCGAGCATCATCACCAATGACCCCGCAAAGACTTGAATTAACTCCAAGGCTTTTTAAGTTATCAGAAACGTTGGCCGCTAGACCAAGCTTATTCCACTCTTTTGTCACCTCAAGAACTGGTACAGGTGCCTCTGGAGAAATACGCTTAACTTCCCCATAAGTATATTTATCTACCCCCAAATCTCCCACCACAAGGACAGGGTTTAGAGTTGAGAATTGTGCGATTATTTCGTTAAAACGATCTGGAGTTAAAATCATGATCAAACCTTTCTACTTTCCCAAAGGCCAATAATATCTTGAACTATATCTTCTACTTTTTTACCCGTAGTATCAAGTTCAATAGCGTCCTCAGCTTTTTTCAGAGGAGCAATCTCCCTGGTCATATCTTCATGATCACGATCTTCAATATCTTTTAAAATCGATTCGTAAGAAATGTTGTTTTCTCCTCTCGCCTGCAATTCTTCATAGCGACGAGTGGCCCGTTCTTTCGAAGAAGCCGTTAGAAAAACTTTTAAAGCAGCATTGGGGAAAATGACTGTTCCAATATCTCTACCATCTAAGATTGCCTCTCTGTCTTGGACAATTCTTCTTTGCCAGTCAGCAAGATAATCACGAA
>CAYWMU010000392.1:0-1825 GCA_964459395.1 uncultured Bacteriovorax sp. | reverse complement strand
AATAACTTATTAAGAGAAACTGTCACTGGAATTGCCTGCGGGATGCTGACGACGGGATAAAAAAAGAGGCCACATCAAGTGGCCTCATCAAACTTAATGATCTAATCTTTTCTTACGACTGAACACTTCAAGTACACAGCACCAAAACCATCAATCCTGCAGGAAATATCATGTCCATTCACTGGCTCATCAAGTAGACGAATTGACTTCACCTTAGTTCCAGACTTAATCGTTCCATTACTTACTTTTAAATCTTTCACCACTCTTACCGTGTCCCCTGATTCAAGCTTTACTCCATTGACATCAAGAAACTGCTCAACCGGAGCTTCCTCTTCAACCTCACCCGCAGCACTCCACTCATGAGCACACTCCGGACAAATCCAAAGAAGCTGATCTTGGTAGCCATACGGCGAACTACATTTTGGACAAACTTGATTTTCATCTGACATGACAGAATTCCTTTACCTAAAAGAGACTATAAAACGGTGATTAGATTCTAATACTTGGGAGGGGGAAGATCAAATTTTGTTTCTTCAAAGCGCAATCTTAAGCGGGGCCTCTTCCTCTGAATAAACAGATGTTTCAAGATTCTTATAGGCCTTATAAAATTCTCGCTCACTCACCTTTAAATAATCCTCAAGATACAAACGCAAAACAACTTTCTGCCTTGGGGAGACGCGCGCAACGGAGTTACCAGAGGCTTCCCATTTACTAATAGCTGTATGGGATAGCTTAAAAAGTTCACTAAATGAAGGTTTTGACTTTCCTAGATAAGTTCTTATGAATTTAATTTCATTTCCAGTAAGCTTCGACGTTTTTGAAGGAAGCATAAAAAAACAACTTCTGCCAACCTTTCCACATCAATCTTTGGCAATCACTCCCCTCGGACTTTCTGAAATAAGACATTTTCTAGTGACGATCATGTATTCTGCAGTGTCGGTGATCATGCAATGGAGAGGCTGTTCTTTTGAACCCGTAGACAAAGTACGAAAGGATAAAACTATTCATTTCAATTGTTGAAAAATAATCACGCCAATTGGAATTAGGTACGCCATTAATCTTCCACCCTTACTTTTTCCTAAACCATCCCCATCGGTGTCGCATAAAGCGTATGAAGAAAATTAAAACTCCTAATAAAAACAACTCACCAGCAACTAGGAAAAATAAAGTGGTCCCATTTACTTCACGGCCAAGATCTATGTCTCTCTTGTAAGCGAGGAGAAATACAATCATTCCTCCAACCGCACATACAGAAGCTATGGGCATACCAATTTTTAGTAATCGCTCTAAATCGTCATCACTCATTGTTACTCACAAGACATTTTATTATTTCTGTTTATCAGTTTATGAATACCAGTAGGATCTCCGCCTTCATAAGTTGATGTTAACACAGTGGTACCAACTCCTAGAGGAATAGCTGCAAGACCAGTTATAAGTCCGCCTGTAGCCACTCCTAACGCTCCTACTGCTCCGGTCGCGTAGGTCGCACCGGCATTAATTGCGCCCGCAATAGTTCCACCTATAAGTACTGCGGCAACAGGAACAGCGATCTTTCCAGATGAATCTATGAAGTTAACCGGATCCTGCAACACATACCCATAAAGATTCGTATCCCCTCCATTAAAAAGAATCGGATCTTTATTTAACCATCTTCCAATGCTCGGATCATAATCCCTCACTCCAAATCGACAGAGTTTGGTGTCTTGATCATACAAGCAACCGGCAAAGCCGAAAGGCTGAAGGCCTGGATTCGTATCAGAGATGATCTCTCCCCATACAGTATATTTGATTTCTTGAACGATCACACCTGAATTTACGTCGATCA
>CAYWMU010000391.1:0-1836 GCA_964459395.1 uncultured Bacteriovorax sp. | reverse complement strand
GCTGAATGTAACCAAAACGATGCAACTAATGATCCATTTGAGTACTTCCGTGCTCGACTTGATCGAGTGATGAAATTACTAGTTAACGTAGAATCAACTGATGCTCCTGTTTGGGAGGCCAAAAACTTAGTAGGTCAGATGAATACTTCTTTAGTAGGAATGACTGCCTATGCCCTAGGAGCAGAAAAGACTGCTGATCAGTGGATCAACTTCTTCGACAAAGAAGGACGTCCAAGTGATAAGTCACAAGTTCCTAGTTACGTAATTGAGCAAATTAAAAGCACTCTTTGTAATGATGAGATTGATCAAGCACTCGTCTTGAAGACTCCTGAAGCCAGAGAGAAGGCCCTTAATAATTTAAAGCAGGCCAGTGCTCATCTCCAAGTTCGTGCCTTTCAACTTGGGTTTAACATGCTCGGTCAACTATCTTGCCAATTGGAATTAAAATTCTAACTCTCAAGGCCCTCGAAAGAGGGCCTTTTTTATTTCACGTAATTGGCCTGACTAGACTCATAAAAACCGCTAATATCGTCAGATGACTACATACAATCCTAAATTTATTCAAGAAATGCCTAAGACCGACCTTCATCTTCACCTTGATGGGTCATTAAGAATTCCAACTCTCATTGAAATGGCCAAAGCTGGCAATATTAAGATGCCTTCATATACGTAAGAAGGCCTAAAAGAGACTGTTTTTAAATCTCACTACGCCAATCTAGGAGAATACCTCCATGGATTTCAGTACACCTGTTCAGCTCTTCGTGACTTAGAAAATATCGAAAGGGCCTCTTATGAGCTCGCTTGGGACAACATTCAAGAAAATGTTTATTACATTGAAGTTCGTTTCGCTCCTCAGCTTATGATGGATATTGAGGCGGGACTTACTTTCGAAGCGGTTATGATTGCTGCTAACAAAGGTTTTGAAAAGGCCAAAAAAGAATTTAATAATTCAGCAGATGTTAAAAATGGACTTCGACCTGAGTTTAATTACGGAATCATTAGCTGTGCCATGAGAAAGTTTGGACCTAAAGGTTATTCACCTTATTATACCAACTTCTTTAAGACTCACGAATATTCAAAAGAAATGGACGTTATCCGTGCCGGTGCTATGCAAATGGTTCGTGCAGCAGTTAAGGCCCGTGATGAACTAGCAATACCAATTGTGAGTATCGATTTAGCTGGCCAGGAAGACGGTTATCCACCAGGTAAGTTTAAAGATATCTACGCTTATGCTCATCAACACTTTATGCATAAAACTGTTCACGCTGGTGAAGCCTATGGAGCTGAAAGTATTTTCCAGGCGATTACCGAGTGTTATGCTGATCGTATTGGACATGGTTATTACCTCTTTGATGAAGAGAAGATCCTTGATCAGTCAGTCAAAGATAGAAAAAAATATCTAAGTGATCTCATCTCTTTTGTTGCTGATAAGAGAACAACGATTGAAGTTTGTCTCACATCAAACCTCCAAACAAACCCATCCATTAAAGATATTAAAGACCATAACTTTAAACACATGCTTGCTAACAGAATGTCTTTATCAATTTGTACTGATAATCGACTTGTTTCTAATACAACTGTGACTAAAGAGTTCCAACTGGCCGTTGATAATTTTGAGATTGCGCCTAAGCATCTCAAAGACCTTGTGGCCTACGGATTTAAGAAATCATTCTACTTTGGAAATTATATCGATAAGAGAAACTGGGCAAAATCAATGATGAAACATTTTGACCAAGTCGCTTTAAAGCATGGTGTAGAAATCAAATAAAAAAGGCCTCCTATGATCTGAGCCCCAAATTTCGGACACAAAATTAAACGAGACTACCCCATTTTGGG
>CAYWMU010000390.1:0-1839 GCA_964459395.1 uncultured Bacteriovorax sp. | reverse complement strand
GGAAAGTGACAAAATATGGCTGACCTCAAACGGAAGACTTTGTGTGAACACTACAACTCTTGTCTTTAAGCCTTACCACTTTGAAGTTTTGAATCTTAGCTCTAAGAATAGTATATTGCCTGCTACTTCATCACTATCAGAAAAGTCTTGTGATAATCGTGAATTTAATTTGAACGGAAGAAGAGAGTTCAAAGTATATGAAGATGATAATTTCAATTTCCTGAGTGTTGGTCCATTAGGAGACTTAACTCCATTTGTGGAAGAAAATAGAATATTTGGAACAATTGAAGGATCAAATATTCCTCATGACCCATCACTGGAGTTATCTCTGCTTGTAATTCAGAATGGGGTTATTATTGCTCGCGAAAAGATCAGCGAGTGCGCTGAAAAATTTCTTTTTAGTGAAAGCCCTAAAAACAAAATAACATATGGCAAAAAAAAGAACTTTGTACGTTATCTTTTTGCAATTCCTTTTACAAAATTAAGCGGTATTGACACAAGCCCAGGTAGCAAGGTGTCTTTGGCTTTGAAAGCTACTTGGTCTGGTCAAGATACTCAATCAGAAAAGCTAAGTAATGTGACGGAGGTAAGTGTTTTATCAGCAATTCAAATCAGTAAAAAAGAGCGATGGTTAAATTATCCTGATACATATGATTCAAAAGGATATAATTTATTAAGAACGGGAGGAGATAAATGGATGCTTCCTCATGCTTCTTTATTAATTAAATCCATTCTAGAAAAATCTCCAGGCTGGAAAGTGAATGATGCTTCAAAGTTGAATGGCGGAAAATTTGAAATTCATGATTCTCATAAAGATGGTTTAGATGTAGATATTTTTAATAATTTCAATTTTGCCTGTTTTGCCCAAGAGGCGAATGGAGATGAAGGCGTTTTAAATAATAAATGGTTTCAAGCTCTGAACAATATCGAAAACTTTTTAACAACTCTTAAAAAGGATTTGGGATACATCGACTTGATCTACCTCACAAGAGATCAAGGAGTTATTGATAATAAAAATTGTTTTTCAGCATTTCCTAAGAAGTTTGTTGAATCCCGTTTTGAAAATAGGTGTTTAGAGGGGAGGTTGATTAATTTAGATGAAGGAGGGGTAAAGTCGTTATTGACTCACTGGCGAGGTCATCACGATCACCTTCATATGAAGTTTAATGCTGCAAACGAGCTAGGTTTTATTGAATATGTTCCTTTGGATAAGTTGCCTGTAGAAGAATTTAGCTTAACTAGTGTCAAATTTGAGTTGAATGGTAATAAGTTAGAAATATCTCCTCGATTCCTTCATGAATTCGATAACAAAACCATACTTTGGAGGCTACAAGACAAAGCGGGGTTTCTTGACCCTAATGCCCATATTGATTATGGGAAATGGTTGAACGATAAAATAGTTTTTAATTACAACAAGCCTTCTTTCAATGATTCAGATACTTACTGGGTTTATGTTACGATAGGAGATACCAGAACGGGTCAATGTGTTCAACATGAAACAAAAATCAGCATTTCGGATAAAAAGATATCGATAATAGGGGATTAGTTTTGAGATTAATTTTATCATTCTATTTATTTTTTTCATATAATGTACTTGGGAGTAACGTAGAACAACTGACAATCAAAGAAGGAGTAGGGGATTTTTATCCTACTCTGGGACGGCTACTTGTTACCTTTCAAAGACCACAGAGCAAAGCTATATTTGGAGACTTAAATACAGTTGGAGTGGGGAGAACAAGGGTCATAAAAGTAAAAGTTAGCGAGCTAGAGTTGGGCTTAAGTAAGGGCGATATTATTTATCATGTTCGGCTTAATAAAAAGATGATCGTCCCATATGTC
>CAYWMU010000389.1:0-1840 GCA_964459395.1 uncultured Bacteriovorax sp. | reverse complement strand
CTATGCCTGTCTTATTGAATTAACGCAGTGAAAACACCATTAAGTGTGAAGAACGGGCTTTTTTTATTTCAAAACCATTTTGGAGTTAGGATCTCATATCCCTTATCAGTCACAAGAAACGTATGCTCCCATTGAGCTGAGAGTTTGCCGTCTTTAGTGATCACCATCCAGTCATCGTCGAGATGTTCTATTTGCCTTGAACCCTGATTAATCATGGCTCAATGGTGAAGGTCATACCATTCACGAGCTATAATCCAATCCTTGAGATTTAAGCAATTAAAGTAGCGAATCTTATGTTTTTATTTTTGAACTTGTTCTAGTTTCAGTATTTGGTAGAATATAAAAACTGGTGGAGGATTTAATAAACCCTGCGACAGGTTCTCTCCACCAGAAACCTTCCCTAAATTCTCAGGGTGTTTTCTGGCCCATTTATCATATTCAGTAATCAAGACTAAAGCTTAATGAATATGTCTTGATCGTAATTTTCTACATTTGAAATCAAAAAATGAATGCTACACTCTAGTATATGAAAAACCTTATTCTAATCGCTGTATTACTTCTTAGTTTCTCTGCATGGACTGCAGATACCTCAATGGATGATGAAATCTCTGAAAGATTAGCACCCGTTCTAAGTAATTATCTTGGCGATCATGAAATTGGTATTCAGCTTGAGCATGAATTCCCTCTTGTTGTTGGTAAACCAGAAACAAATAGATTACCTATTTCTTTAATTCCTGCTCGAACATTGACGGCCGACAGTCTTCAGGATTGTGATGAAAACGCTTCATCTTTTGTTTGTGGTTTAGCTGATGATATTAAACAGTATATTAATAAGACTAAAGCCGATAAGGGCAAAATTATTTCTACCATCAAGATTCTTCAAAATAAGAAATTGATAAAGGAAATTAAAGACTTTGAAATTTTTAGCTTGTAGCCAGTAAAATAGACGCCCGAGCAAAAGCCCAGGCGTCTTGAATTAATCAGTCGCCTATCCCTTTACGAACCTTCTCTAATATCAGTGCAATCTCGTGGTTAACTTTGAGAATCGAGAGTAATTCATCTGCAATTTCAACAGAGTCTCTAAAGCTAGTAGTTATCGCATTCGGATCGAGTGGGGGACAAATCTTTACATATTTCTCATACATCATCTTAGGAATGTCTTTTTCTATACTCTTAGAAGGGCTCTCCCAATGATCAAAAGCTAAGGCTTCCACCCTCATCAACCATAAGGTGAACTTTTGAATATATGAGAAAGTCATATGTGCATGGGCCCACTCTTTCCTTCCAATCAAATGTGATGTGTATACCAAAGAGTTCACTAAAGATTGTGCTAACCACTCAATCGATTCTCTAGAGTTTCTGGCTGGTGAAATAACGGAAATAGAATCTAATACATTCTTCAATAATCCATCTTTGTCGACCTGAATCATTTTATCTTTGTGTTCAAAGGAGACTAGTCCCTCCCAACTTTTGATAATTCCTATTTCTTTAACATCAAGGAAATGAAACTCGGCACGAATCAAGTCATCATAGATCGCAACTTTAGTACCGAACTCATTTTGGAAAAACAAATCGACTTTACCCAATTGGGAGACCCAATGTTTTTCATCAAATTTTTTTGTATCCGTTAAGAAAATGTAGAACTCAATGTCAGAATATTTGTCTCCTTCTCCTTTGATAAAGGAACCATACATAAAAACGGAACGGATGTTTGGATCAAGTAAAGAAGATTCCTTCACCTGACTAATCATGGCCAACTGTCTCATAAGACCTCAAAAATTGTAGTTATTAATCAATAGTCAAAATTTTATGATTACTTATTAGTTACTGCACACATTCT
>CAYWMU010000388.1:0-1873 GCA_964459395.1 uncultured Bacteriovorax sp. | reverse complement strand
AACTTCACTATAAGCATACTCTTTTTTATGCTCATCCATTTTTGTAAAAGAGAAAGTAGGGGCGTTAATTACTTCATAACTGGAAGAAGGAAGCCATTCTGAATATATTTTTGCCATTGTTTCTTGTAATGTAACAGGAAATGGTCCTTCATTTGGAAATACCGCCCATGTGTAGGCTTCGACCGGTACTTTGTCCAATATATCACTCACTTGATTTTCAGTCGTTAAAACTCCGATTAAGTGAGTGAGATCCCCTTCTTCTTTTAAGAAATTCGCGTCAGCATCATAAGAAGCGTTGACAATTTCATAGGGTGCTATATTTTGCAGAGCACGCATTGCTGCTTTTTGTTTGTCAGTTATGCTTTGTGCCAGTTTGACGATTTCGTTATTAACACCTTCAAATTGCATCGGAACGCGCTTGCTTACGCCGACCAAATTAAATGCCGGCTTATTTTCAATTCTAAACTCCATTGAGATTCCTCCTTTAATATTTATTACAAATGTAAATTTCGGGAATGATTTACTGATGCCTTTCTTGAACACATCTGAGGGTAAGAAGCCACTCCACTTTTTAAATGCACGGGTAAAGCCATCCATTGACTCATAACCGTATTTAAGTGCAACATCTGTTACTTTTTCGCCGTGTAATAAATCCTTATTTGCTTCGGACATTTTTCTGTTTTTGATATATTCACTGAGCGTCATTCCTGAAATATACAAGAATATTTTTCTGAAATGGTAGTCGGAAACTCCGGCATATTCAGAAATAGTTTCAAGAGACAGGTCGCCGGTTAAATGGTCTTCAATATAGTCAATTACGTGATTTAATTCATGTAACACGATATCCCTCCTTTCCATGTCAACATAATACCAAAGGTAGGGTAACGATGCTCGACTTTTTTGATGTAAAAAGTATCGGGTTATATTTTATTACTGCGTGCCAATTATTGGCTTGTTTCAACGTATAAGTAATTCCTGTAGAGATGCAGGAATCTTTTATTTTGTTATTTACTTTAGCGTGGTAGCATGCTACAATGATGACATGAGAAAATAAGAAATAGATAAATATGGAGAATTATGGAGGGGTAAAATTTATGAAAAAACTAGGGATGCTTTTATTAGTAGCAGTATTGGCGATGAGTATGCTTGTAGCATGTGGCGATTCTTCGAAGGGTTCGAATGCAAATCAGAAGACAACATTTACGGTGGGTTTTGATAAAGAGTTTCCACCTATGGGGTTTGTTGCAGATGATGGCTCTTATACTGGCTTTGATTTGGATCTTGCCAAAGAAGTTGCTTCAAGATTAAATTTAGAATTGAAATTGCAGCCAATTGACTGGAATGCAAAGAATATGGAACTTGATAGCGGGAATATTGATTGCGTGTGGAATGGATTTACGATTAACGGTCGTGAAACTGAATACGAATGGACAAAGCCGTATATGAATAACAATCAAATTGTTGTCGTGCTTGCTGATTCCACAATAGCACAATTGTCGGATGTTGCCGACAAAGTTATCGCAGTGCAAGATGATTCTAGTGCGTTGTCGGCGATTGATAACAATGCAGGGTTCAAAGAGTCTTTAAAATCGTTAGTTAAAACGAATACCAACTTAAATGCGTTGATGGAGCTAGAATCCGGAGCAGTAGATGCAGTTGTCATGGATGAAATTGTCGCTCGTTATATGATCGAGAAAAAGGGTGCAGCATATAAAGTTTTGGATGAAGCAGTAGGAGCAGAAAAGTTCGGTGTTGGTTTCAAGTTGGGTAATACACAAATGCGTGACCAAGTAGAAGCGACTCTTATAGAGATGTCGAAAGACGGAAAACTTGCCGAAATTTCAGATGAATGGTTTGGTAAGGATATTACTAC
>CAYWMU010000387.1:0-1882 GCA_964459395.1 uncultured Bacteriovorax sp. | reverse complement strand
TATTTCTTTCTCCTTTGTAATAAAAGCCTTGTAGTCAGGCTGAAACTGGGTATTCTTTGCAATGTATGTCATCACTTTATAATCATTTTGAGTTTCCAGCCAGTATTTCTGTGTCCATCCGTCCTTCTCCAAGGTATAAATTTCTCCAACCGGAGTAGTGATGCTGGTACGGATAAAGTTTCGCCCGTTCTCGCTATAGGGCTTTCTTTTCCATTCCATGTTCTTTTGCACAGCTTTAACTGTCGAAATATGATGTGTCACACCAAGTCCTGCCTCAAACATAGGAATCCAAGCGGGATTATCTTTAGTATGTCTCCATTCATTTTGATATATGGTGTAAGGAATCCTATCCGGTTTTTCTCCAGACCAAAATGCTTCCAGTCTTTCATGAATATTCATCTTGCCTATCATATGTACACTAACCCTTTCTTTTAAACTGCCAGGCGCCACTTAAAAACTTCGTCTGTTGCCCTTATCCAGAACTCCATCCGCATGTTTCCGCAGTAGGTGTCCGCATGCTTGCGAAATATACACTTAAAAGTATTTTCTACTTTAATCGCTGAACACCTTTTATTGAAGAGCCGATCTAAATATACTAAAACATAAAACTGTCGTGGGAACCATGCCTTCCCACGACAGTTCAACATCTGTTTATTGGTCAAGCAATTCATCTAATTTAGCTTGAACAATCGGCTTCAATTCCGCCATAGAGGCCGCTGCACTTTTTTCACCAGCAGCAATAAGCTTTATGTCATCTCTGAAAGTTCCCAGATAATCCGGGAACAGATAAGAATATTCTCCTGTCCATTCATTTTGCCCAGCTAAGAAAACACTCGCAGATTCTGGGCTTGATACATGAGATGCTAATACTTCGTTGACGCTTACATCTTCTTCACGCCACAAAAATGTCTTAAGAGCGATTAGCGCTTCCGGGTCTTTGGCGTTTCTAGGAATTACTGTGGTACTGGCTCCATCCACCATCCACTGATAGTCTTCTACTCTTGGTCCTTTTGGATAAGGTACAATGCCCCATTCATCGGTCATAGAATTCACAAGAGTCACAAACCCGCCACCGCCAACATTAAAGTGCATTGCGCCTTTACCATTGACGAATTCATCTGTTGGGCTTATCACTTCTAGAGCGTTCCATTCTCGATATTGTTCTAAAGCCTCTAAAAATCCAGGCTCATCACCGGTAAAAATAACTTTGCCATTTTCATCTGTACGAGTTACATTTGCACCATTAGATGCAGCTAAATACCAAACACGAGCATCAACAATGCCCCATTGATCTATTTCACCGTCACCGTCAGTATCCATAGTAGCTTTTACAGCAACATCTGTAGCAGTCTTCCAATCCCATTTACCGTCTAGATACAATTCATATAGATCAGGTAAGCTATTCGCTTCAAACAGAGTCTTATTATAAGCAACATATGTCATATTTGGGATATAGCCAAATATGGGTCGATATTCCACTGGACCAATACCCCAGATTTGCCCTTTATATTTTAGTCCTTCTTCTATTGCTCTCAAAGCTGGAGGTAAATTGTCCCAATAGGCATCAGGTAAAATCTCTTCTACTGGATAAAGAGCATCTGCAGATGCAAGCTGGTAATAACCAATTTTATTCTGCACATGCCAAAGATCATTTACAGATTCTCCTGCTAAAAGCCGGTTGAAGTTGACTTCGGGAATATCCCTGGTTTGCATCCATTCAATCTTACAATTGAATATTTCTTCAGCTTCTTCAACTCGTCCCATTACTGAAAGATTGTCCTTAAAATAATTCGACATTCGTTCACTGGTCCACGAAATAATTGTCACAGTTTCGCCACCAAAATCATAACTTTCAGCTGGTTTTAGTCCAAATTTAGTTAAA
>CAYWMU010000386.1:0-1892 GCA_964459395.1 uncultured Bacteriovorax sp. | reverse complement strand
ATTGCCCGTCCTTCAAGTGCATTTCAAATCATCGTAGAGCACTTAATTCGTGACTTCTATCCTCAGGGGATTAAATTATCCGACAGAACTGCTGATTCACGTATTGGTGAGTTGAAAAAAGTCATGTTGGAAAAATATAAGTATAATGCCTTAGGCATAAACGACCGTTCTTTCATAGCTAGAGTTGGAAGAATTGATTCAATTATTCTCTGGGGACATGGAAGATTTATACATATAGATAATGTCGAGAAGTCTGAAAGTCTTTTTAACGAAATCGCAGATAAGATATACGACACTCCAGCGGGATTTCAGTTTACTGAATTGTTTGCTCACTTTCGCCAAAAGCTTCGCTTAACAACCAACATTTCTAACCCCCACGGACTCCATGGGGTATTAAAGTATTATTATCCTGATTTTCGCTATATGATTGGATCAGTAGCATTATCAGGAGAATCAAAAGAACCCCTTAATATAAGAATGCAAAAAATGATTGAGAAGGCCGAAGGGCCAATCAAGGTATCAGTACTTATGAGCGAATTTGCGGTTGAAGCGTATAAAGTTGAACAACACTTGGCTCGAAATAATGAAGTATTAAGATGGGACGATGCATCCTATATTAGCGTTAATAATTTAAACCTTACACAAGAGGACAAAGATACCTTAGGGGAACTTTTGGCTTCATTGGTGGACTCAACAGGTGGTTATACGTCAACTCATTTGTATTTTAATGAACTTAAGAATTGGGATTCCGATATATGTACTAGAAATCACATAACCGGGATTGCTGGTGTCTTTTATCTTTTACGCTATTTGTTTTCTGATACCTATGTGTTTACCCAAGGCATACACATCTCAAAAAAAGAATTTTCCGAAGAAGAGATTACCGTAAAAAAACTCCCATTTTTATTATTCCGAGACCCGAGAGGTTTTACAGCACAGGAGTATCATCAACTATTATCCAAATTAGGTTTTGATAGCCTAGGTTTGTATGGGTTAGGGCAATTGGACATAAATGAGATTTTTCAATTTTCAAAGAATGAATTTGCGTGGTCAGGCAATATTAATTTCAATGAAAACGAGCTCAATGACCTAAGTATGGAGCTAGACAAACTGGTCGAGAAAGAAGGTTATAGATCATTTTTGAATATTGTAAACTTTAAAGCATTTCCCGATTTGGATAGGGATTGGAACGAGTTTTTTCTTGCTTCGATTATCCGGCACAATCAAGATAAATTGGCAGTAAAGTTAATCGAACCTAGGTTAAAATCTGTTAATGCAGTAAGAGCCGTTATTGCGAAAAAAGAATTTCCTGCTGCTACCTATGAGGAGTTAGTCTGTTATGTCTTTAGCGAAACCTACGGAAGTGTTACCTTAAACGAAAAAGATTTGTACAATTTTCTACTAAGAAATGGTCTGCTGATCTCACGTCAAGTTCTGAGTGAAGTCCTTTCATATAACTTTGTGGCTCGTATTTAGCCTAGTGTTAATAGAATATTTCACTATCTATCAGCTGTTCCTTCGATAGAATGTCCTCAACCAGTTTGTAGTGATTATCTGAGTACAAAACACTTCTTCGTAATCGAATTAGTGCTTTTGCAGTGAGGGCTGTAACAGCAAAGTCTGTTTCAGAGTTGATTCTCTGCAACGCCTTATCGGTTCCTTTGGCAAAGCCTCCCGCGATGTAAAGGAAAAATCTTAAAACCGAATTAGGATCAATTTCCTTATGGGATTTAGAATATGTTTCCTTAAGAGCCAAGATATCTTTATGATTTAATGCATACGTGGAGGTGGCTTTAGTATCAGCCAATCCGCATTCATTTTTTCCTTCAGTCTTGATAAATACATCTGGAAAGCCACCCCATCTATCAAGTTTTGATCTGAGATTACCAATC
>CAYWMU010000385.1:0-1902 GCA_964459395.1 uncultured Bacteriovorax sp. | reverse complement strand
GTTCTATTCGCAAATTCTTCAAAGGTATCTTTGAGAGGAGCTTCAAAAGGTTCTGCTCCAGATAAAATGAGGTAAAGATCTTCGGTAAGAAAGAAGTCTTTATTTTCTAATAGATAAGTTTTAGAAGCATTAGTCGTTAATCTTATAGGGAAATGTAAACCAGTATAACAAATATGATTTGAGCCAAGATGAATATCTGGAGACGTTTCTCCATAGTTTCCTCGAGGATCACAAATGATTCTAATGCGTGGTCTACCTGTCAAGAGCTTTATCTTACGAAAGAGTTGAAGTGGTTTATGAAATCTATCATTTGCTTTAAAGCGTGGAGCAAAGTCGACAACTTCAAAGGAACCATCATCACAGTAGAAGCGAGTAATAAGAACTGCAGTATTATCAATGTAGTGTTGTTCACTATGAAACTTATTACAGGGAAGGACTTGAAAGTTACCACCTTTCTCATCATCTAATAAATTACCAAAGACAAAGGATGAATCCATAAAGGGCCAGCACATCCATCTCACAGAGCTGTGAGTATCAACATAGGCCATGTAATGACAGTTTCCTATAACACCAAGATTGTAACGATGTGCCTTTTTCATAGGAGGATTCTAATCTATAAAGTGCTCGTCTATCAAAACACTCCACGTTGTTTAAGGAGAAAACATGACTCGTTGTCTTATTGTTTCAAACCGCCTTCCCTTGAACTATGATACAAAGTCTCAAACATTTACGACCTCTCCAGGAGGGCTCGTCTCGGCGATCATGGGTCTTGATGCTAGTAAAGTTGGACAAGAGATTCACTGGTTAGGATTAATGACCGATGACGTTGAAGAAGATTTATTGCAGCAATTAAGAAAAACTAAATTCGACGATATGACTTGTCACCCTATTGTCGTTCCTAAGAATGCTTATAATTCTTATTACAACAAATACTGTAATAACGTTATATGGCCGCTCTTTCATTATGAAAGAAACCTAGTTCACTATTCTCCTTCGGGTTGGAGAAATTATCTTCTCATTAATAAAGAAGTTGCCTCTGCAATAGCAAAATACGCTCAAGAAAAAGATACAATTTGGATACATGACTTTCATCTCATGCTCGTTCCAGGTATTTTAAAAGAGCTAAGACCTGAACTTAAAGTTGGTTTCTTCCTCCATATACCTTTCCCTAGTTCTGAGATTTTCAGAGAGCTTCCTCAGAGAGAAGAAATACTTAAGTCTCTTGCGACTTGTGATTTAGTAGGTTTCCATGATCTTTCTTATCTCAATCATTTTAAATCGAGTATGTCGCGAATTATCGGAGAAGACTACATAACTCATACTGAGAAAAAATGGGGAGTCTATCCCATTTCAATTGATACTCCTCGTTTTAAACGCATGGCCAATGATCTGCGCACGAAACAAAAACTTGCAGAATTTCTAGAACATAAAAAAGACTCTCAATGGATACTAGGAGTAGATCGACTTGATTATATTAAAGGACTAATTTTAAAACTAAGGGCCTATAAAGATTTCCTAAAAAAGAATCCAGATCAAGTAGGAAGGGTCCAATTCATTCAAGTGGTTATTCCTTCTCGTACGGATGTTCCCGAATATCAATATTTGAAAGACCGGATTGAACAACTCGTTTCAAGTATTAATGGTGAGTTTGGAACACCTACTTATATGCCAGTTCAATATCTCTATCACTCAGTTGATAACTTTGAATTATCAGCACTCTATCAGGCAAGTGATGTTCTCTTCATCTCATCAAGACGAGATGGAATGAATCTTGTGAGCCTAGAGTACGTAGTTAGCCAAATGGAAGATTTTGAAGCAAGTATCCTTCTCTCAGAGTTCGCTGGTGCCCACTCCACTCTTAGTTATGCTATATCAATTAACCCTTGGGATATTGAAAAAACA
>CAYWMU010000384.1:0-1914 GCA_964459395.1 uncultured Bacteriovorax sp. | reverse complement strand
AAAGCAAAATGCTGATTTTTATAAGTACTTTGATCTCGGGACTTCTTTTGAGATTAAATACATCAATCGTCCAAGCTTTGATATTGCCGGAAGAAAAATCGAATTTGATCTCTCTCCACGGCCTTGGATGCTCAATATTATGAAGCATCTAAGAATCCTTAGAATTCTTCTCACCAATTGGCATAGTAAAGAGAAGAAAATAAATGAGCGTATTCAAAAAGAACTTCTTGAAAACGTTTCACTCAAGAGACTAAAAGAACTTGATAGCATTAAGGGCTACCGGGAAGTCCGCTATAAGAGATTTAGTGAAGTTTTTGGAGAAGCCCTGTGAGTAAGATTATTGATGCTGTTTCAATCATCCTTACTTGTAAGGATGAAATCTTTCTTATTGAGCGAGAGCACTACCTAAGGGCTTTTCCTGGCTACATTTCCTTTCCTGGTGGGAAAGTAGAAGAGTATGACGCCGATTTCTTAGCTGCTGCTATTAGAGAAGGGCAGGAAGAGCTTGGAATTGATTTAGGAGCAATGATTAAGAGTGGAGAAGTAGAAGGAATCGATAACTTAGGAGTTGCGATCACACCAGATTTCAATCCTTATCGATTTGCTACACACTTCATGCGCTTTCGCCTTAAAACTAAACCCCAGATGATTGTTGATACCAATGAGGCCCGTGCTCATTATTGGTTAAAAGCTTCAGCTATTAAAGAACAGTTTGAAAAAGGAGAGTTACTAGCAGTTCCTCCTATTAGAAAAACTTGTGTCGATTTGGGTGAAGATATTAATCTCACAACCATTGTGGATCTTAATGTAACGTACGATGCAGAGAATGAAGTCCCTTATATAGAACCCCTTAAAGGCATGATGCAAATCATGCCACTGTCCCATACTCTTCCTCCTGCTAACAGAACAAACGCTTTTTTAGTAGGAGATGAGCACAAGGTGATTATAGATCCTTCCCCTAAAGATGAAGAAGAGTATCGTAAGTTTAAGAACACTCTTTTAAAGTTTGGTGTTCATGAAATATTTCTTACCCATCATCATCCTGATCACTTCGAGTACTCAAATGTTCTGGCCCGTGAATTAAACCTTCCAATTTCATTAAGTGAAGATACCTTTCAGAGAATTGAGAAAAAGCATCCGGGTTACTTTAAAGATATTACTCTTCACTATCGTAAAGAAGGGGACGTCATTACTCGCTGGCTAGGGCAAGACGTCATTGTTTACGAGATCCCCGGACATGATGAAGGGCAACTCGCCCTTGCGTCTCATAAACTTAACTGGTTTCTTGCTGGAGATCTTTTTCAAGGAATCGGAACAGTGGTGATCGGTGGAGAAGAAGGGAACATGCGAAAGTATATGAAGACTCTTGAGAGGATCATTACTTTATCTCCTAAAGTTATTTTTCCTTCTCATGGAATTGGGCTTGGGGGAACTTATATTTTAAAGAAAACCTTAGAGCACAGGCTTCAGCGGGAAGATCAAATCTTTAAACTTCATGAGCAACTAAAAAATGAAGATGAGATTCTTCAAGAACTTTACTCAGAAGTTAATCCTAAGCTCTATCCTTATGCTCGCCAAAATATTCAAAAGCACTTAGAAAAGTTAAAAGAAGACGGTCGTATCTAAAAATTTAAGGCCACATCTGTGGCCTTAAAAAGAAGAATTAATTTAAATGAGTTTGTTGAATATAGAGACGAAAAATTTTGTCTTTTGTTCTTCTAATAGAAAAGTTTCCTGAATCTTTTTGAGCAACTAAAAATTCATAATACTCAGGACGAGTATCAGCAATTTCTAGAACTGACTTTCCTTCGAATTCACCAAAGTCGAGGACGACTTTTTCTTCTGCAATAATACCGGTAAGTGGACTAATCTCTTGAGCCATGATTCCCTCCTTAGAATGCCTGGTTTCAGATC
>CAYWMU010000383.1:0-1927 GCA_964459395.1 uncultured Bacteriovorax sp. | reverse complement strand
CTAAAAAAAATAAATAGTTTTTTTTATTCTCGAAAGAAAGTAAGTTATATCCCCAAGCTAAATACTTATTACTTTCAATCATCTCTGGATTGAGTGCAACACTCATAAAAGGAAGAATGGAAACCACTCCGACAAGTTCTAATAAAGACATTGCTGAAACAAATATAGCAAGTCCCAGCAATTTTTTTCGCTCCTCTTCGGTAAGAAGAGCGATACATTCTCTAATAACTTTATAAAGCGATTTCATATTGGAGGAATTTTAACTTGTACCAAGTCTCATGGCAAAGAAAAGCCTTCAAGCTCGGTATTTCAATTGAATAATTTTAGATTTAGTCACTAAAATACTCAAGCCATCCGCCATAGAAGGCCAAAGCACCCCCAAAGTACTTTACTATTTCTCACTCGAATTTAGTTCTAAACGAAATTTTGTCTAGGTCACTCCCTGCTGGATCTTTAATAAGGTTAATCTTAACTAAACCCTTGCCACAAATGACGACAGGTTTACTATCATCAAAAAAAATGACTTTACCTATATTTCGATCCCTGGATTCTATTGCGACATCAGGAAATTCTTCTAAAGAAACAATGTCGTAGATTTTACCCTTTATTTTACATTTTGCTCCACCGAAGGGGTACCCTACACATCTATGAAAGTGAACAATCTCATCTGAAGAGTTAGACCAATCAATTCTGTAATCATCGTTATCTCGCCAAAGGCTATAAGTAGCCTTAGAGTGCTCCTGAGGAATTGAGCTAGGAATTTTCCCATCAAAGATAACTATCGAAATTTGTTTAATTAACTTGTAATATATTTCGGAAACCATGTTTATAGCTTCAAATATCGTAATTGGATATATTACTTCTTTTCTGTCTTGTAAGATAATTTCACCTTCATCATATCTCTCGGAAGCGTAAATCGCAGTTACTCCTATGAAAGGCTCCTTATTTAATAACATATTCACAAGAGGAGAAAAGCCTCGATACTTTGGCAAAATCGAGTCATGAAAGACAATCAGTTTCTCATGAGGATTTACCATCCATCTCCATCCTACAAGGAATTGGAAGCAATCATTATTATCACTCTGGTAATCTCTCCTATCCATCCAAGTAACATTATGAGAGTCACACAGGCTTCTTATTTCATCATAATAATCATTATCAATATTGGTATCGCGAGCAATTACAACTTTATTGATTTTATCAGGTCTAAAATCTTTCAAAAAAGAATTCAGAACATTGAATCCCTTCAAACCTAACAAAAAAAACTCGACTTTTTCCATATTCACTACTTTTCTCTGGCTACTAGGCTTAAAAGATATCGACCATAATTACTCTTGGCCATACGTTGGGAATTTGTAGCTACTTCAGACTTACTTAACCATCCATAAGATAATGCTATTTCTTCAAGACAAGCAATTTTAAACCCCTGTCTTTTTTCAATTGTCTGAACAAACATACCCGCATCAAGAAGACTCTCATTTGTACCAGTATCAAGCCAAGCAAATCCTCTACCAAGCAATTCAACATTCAGCTTACCTCTTCTTAAATACTCCTGGTTCACTGAAGTTATCTCCAACTCTCCTCTCTCCGAAGGTTCTACTTTCTTTGCTATTTCAATCACATCATTATCGTAAAAATATAGACCTGTGACAGCATAATGAGATTTTGGTTTTTTAGGTTTCTCTTCAATCGAAACTACTTTGTAATCTTTATCGAATTCTACAACACCAAACCTTTCTGGATCTTTGACTTGATAACCAAATACAGTCGCTCCTTCTTTCCTCTCAACAACACTTTTTAGCTTCGGAGAAAACCCTTGCCCATAAAAAATATTGTCCCCCAGAACTAGACATACCGAATCATTACCAATGAATTTTTCGCCAATAATAAATGCCTGCGCCAACCCTTCAGGCTTTTCCTGAAAAGC
>CAYWMU010000382.1:0-1932 GCA_964459395.1 uncultured Bacteriovorax sp. | reverse complement strand
AGTTGCCCAATAATAATATTCTCATCGTCGGAATTGAAAGAAATGGAGAAGTTATCATTCCACGAGGCAGTACCATTCTAGAGAAACACGATAAGATTTCATTGATGGCAGATGATGAAACCCTGGCCGATTTTTACGAAAAACTCTGGGCGCCTGAGTACTATTCAAGACCTACAGAAGAAAGCTCTTTATTCAGACACTAGGTGCGCCCTCCTCCCTCTATAAATTTTACTTTGTCCCTTTTCAGATGACGCTTTCGCGACTAGAACCACGACATGTTAAAGCTTATTCTCCCCCTCCTGATTATTGGCCAAGTATGGGCCCAAGAAGCCGCTCCTTTTAGTTCCAGGATGGCCGAAACCTATCTATCAACTGATAAGAATTTTGATATCGCCTGTAACTATGCCTTCAATAAAAAATTCAAACTCGTTACTCCCACAGGGCCAACGATTAAAGGTACTGATTTTATAAGACGCGAGTTTCAAATCGAAAATGGAATTAAAGCTTCTTCCATGGTATTTACTTTGAAGGCAGTTAACAGAAAGTTTCAATACAGCATTCTTTTTGATGGTAAATATATTTCGACCAATAATCTCGCTAAAAGAGAATTCTACATTGCTCCAGTGAACAATTCAGCATTTGCCACTGAGTTTGAAACATCTCAGATTGTTTGTGGAGTAAACTTTGCTTATGCCTACCCCTACGAGCTTCAGGATGGAACTTATCACTTCAATGTCCATCCTCATAAAATTTACGACTGGCAGTCTCATTTAAAAACACCGGTTGAAAGATATCTCAATGATCCTAAGTACCAATCATTGGTCTTACTTGAGGCCGGAAATTACAGAGGTAATCTGGTTAAAATTGAAGACTTCTTAAATAATGTCGAATACCGATTACCTCCGAGCAATTATCCTAGTGAACTAGAGGACGTGCCACTAAATGTGCCTCTTATTGTTTCACCTGCCGGTCATAATCGTTATGACTTCAAGGCCCAAAATGAAATTACGATCACCTTCACTGGTGGGAATCATAATTACTGTATCTGGAATAATACCCGTGAAGTCATGGAATCTTTCTTACGCTCTAAATCAGTTGCGAAACTTATCATGTATTACGATACGCATTCTATTATCGCCCAGGCCAAGGGGATGGAAGGCTTCCGTTTTAACTTTCCCAAGAGTGACATTAACCGCTCTAATATATTGAAAGATCTATTCCAGAACACAAAGAATACTCTGACATATCATACAAGTTACCATGGATATTTTAAGAACACGTTCTTTCGAGAGTTTCTGGGGATGTTTAAGTCAGTTAAGTTGACCTATCAAGCAGATGGATACCAGAAAACAGATATTATTTCAGGGCACGGGGAACGTGAGCTGGAAATAACTCTTCAATATCTTTAAAAAAAATTCAAAAGCGATCGTAATTAAGTTATATTTTACTTAATTTCAATCTTCGCTCCCGGAATTTTATGAATCATCTCCCTCCTATGATCTCGGATCTAACTGTTATCTTAGTAGCTGCTGCCATAAGTGCCATTATATTTAGTCGTTTTAAGCAACCTATTGTCCTTGGATACCTCATTGCAGGTTTTGCCGTTGGCCCCCATTTTTCTTTGTGGCCAACAGTCATTGATACGGAAGGGGTCCATATCTGGGCAGAGATCGGGGTTATCTTCCTTCTCTTCGGACTTGGGCTTGAATTCAGTTTCAAGAAACTAGCAAAGGTTGGTAAAAGCGCTTCAATATCTGCCATCTTTGAAGTCATTACAATGACCGGACTTGGATTTCTGGTGGGCCGTGCCTTCGGCTGGAAATCCATGGATAGCCTCTTTCTTGGGTGTGCACTAGCCATGTCTTCCACCACCATCATCATCAGGGCCTTTGATGAAGCCCGACTAAAGGGAAAAGGCTTTGTTAATTTAGT
>CAYWMU010000381.1:0-1941 GCA_964459395.1 uncultured Bacteriovorax sp. | reverse complement strand
GTATACATCCCGTCTGTATCAGAATCATTCTTTTTTGGTTTCCAGTTATTTAATGCAACGTAATGGGTATTGCCTTTTTCGTCGGGGTTTCTGCGCTTTACTATTTCAAGGTTTACCCACCCATTATTTTCGTGCTCTCTTAGTTCTTCAATAAACTTATCCAGTTTAACAGATGCGTTTATTTTAGAGCCTCCATTATTGAAGGATATTTCCTTACACCAGATTCCATTTATATAAGTCTTATCTGACATTAGCTTGCTTTCCTTTCATATTCTGTTAATTTATCTGATAAGTATCTTAAAGTTTTTTCTTTCAACTCTTTATTGCAGTCAACCTCTGTAACCTGTTTTCTTAAATCTTCCTCATCAGAAAGAAGGGTTATGCCGTCTGACTCATCAATGCGTTTAGTTAATGACACGAGTTTTTTAATCTCATCAGCTACGTGGGTATAGAGACCTTTATAATCAGATTTTTCTTTATCATTTAATGCCGTGTACCATGCTTTTAGTTCTTTAAGGTTTTGGCATCTTTGCGCTTCTTCCGTATAGTTATGTTCAACTATTTTAAGGTCGCTTTTAACTTCGGGTTCTTCCAGCAGCTTCACTTCGCTATCTGCCTGCTGCATCTCCTCATCACCATAGACACCGCTTAAATCTTCGGGAGCTAACATCCTTAAAACGCTTTCCTCTGCTACTTTTTTTATCATTGTTTCGGGTAACTGTTTCCAAAAATGAGCTATTGAACCATCCCTTGTTTTCTGCACATATTCATTGAAGGGGACTGAATCAGAATAAAGCCCTCTATCCTCTGTATTTATTTCGCAGCACCCATATATCTGTTCCTTGCCATCATAGCCTTTTTTATATTCAGTCCACCTTTTATATGACTTTATCTTAGCATTCCTTTGAGCAATGGCTCTCATGCCGTCAAGGCTTGCCTGTATTGTGTAGGAAGTAACCCACTTATCACCTTCTTTAGACTTTCTTTCTATCATGTGCATTTGTTTGAGGAACGGGTCTAACCTTTTCCTTTTGCATACTTCAAAGAAGTAGGATATTTGCGAAGGCGTTGCGCTCGCAGGGATAATTTTATTATCCACCAACACCTTTATTTGTTCTTTTGTATATTCCATTTTACCCTCACTTAATGGTTAAGTTTTGTTTTTTAACTATGCTTATGCCTTCCGGGAGAACTTTGCTTTGTTTAAGTAATTCTTTAACCCGGATTTTATTAATTTCCTTTTTAATCCTTACTAATTCAGAATCAAACTTTTCTAACTCATTCATATCAATCATTACATCGTCAACCTCTACGGATTCAGATTTAGTCCACTTGATTTCAAATTCAAGATTTTTAATATTAACACCCGGTTCAAGGTTATCTTGTAGATATTTTTTAGCACGCTCTTTTAGCTTACTTAATCTTGATTTAATTTCGCCAATCCTCTTAACCTCTTTATCCACCTTGTCAATCTCACCGTCCAAATCCTTGAAAGAAAGAGCTATGTGTTTAACTATTTCCTCTTTTGATATTTGCAGTGTTGCCAGTTCGTCGTATCTATCAGTAAGAATTTCTCCGGTTTCTTCATCAACAACCGGGTTTTGAGTAATATCCTTAATCAGTTGGTTTATCTGATAAAGGTTTCCTTCTCTTTTATGTGTTATTTCCATTATTCCCTCAATTATTTAGTTAATTCCTCAAAAGCCCCCACACTCATTTTATTCTGTATTTTCTGTAATACTTCGTCCTTCTTATAGTTCTGGTAAATCAAATTAAAGTGTTTGAATATTGTGTGACCTGCTCCTATTATCAGGAGAATGAATATCAATAAGCCAAGTCCGTCTGTACCTTTGAATAAGATTATCCAGTTCATTTTGCATTCTCCAGTAGTTCGGGATTTTCATAGATGTTGCCGATAACTTCAGCTTGAATGAATTTCTC
>CAYWMU010000380.1:0-1941 GCA_964459395.1 uncultured Bacteriovorax sp. | reverse complement strand
AACACCTTTAAGAAGAAGCTTCACAATATCTCGAAGAGGTTGCTCCCCCATCCCATAAATCAGAAGATCAGCACCTGACATGGTAAGAATATTAGGAAGAAGTTTATCCTGCCAAAAATCAAAATGAGTCACTCGTCTAAGGCTTGCTTCAATTCCCCCAAGAACGACAGGGGTCTCAGGATAAAGATCTTTTAAAATTTTTGTATAAACTGTAGTGGCATAATCGGGACGAAAATTTGGACTTCCTCCCGCAGTATAAGCATCTGTTGAACGTAAACGTTTCCCCGCGGTGTATTTATTCACCATTGAATCCATATTCCCCGAAGTAACACCGAAGAAATATTTAGGCTTACCAAATTTCTTAAAATCTCTTAGGTCATCTTGCCAATTAGGCTGAGCAATAATGGCAACTTTTAGTCCCATCGATTCAAGTATGCGACCAATAACGGCAGTACCGAAGGCCGGATGATCGACGTAAGCATCCCCGGTAACTAGAATAACATCTAATTCTTCCCAACCACGTTTTCTTGCTTCTTTTAACGTTGTGGGGAGCCATGCTGTAATGGGAATTAAGTCAGGGTTTATCTTTTCCATAAGAGGGCAAATTAGCCTTGTTCCTTAGAAAAGACAAACCCTCTGGAAGACTTTATAGGGTGACTTAGACAAAACGTGAGTCGAGCTGGAAACTCGTCGGAACTTTACCTGTAATATTTCGATAAAAATCCATAATCGCCTTCATATCGCTATTAAAGTCATGGGGATAGATGACCAAGCCGAGCCCTAAGACTTTTTTAGAATAGTCAGCAAAACCTAAAACAATAGGAACTTGGGCCTTCTCGGCCACATAATAGAAACCGGTTTTCCAGCGATTATTGGGGCGTCTTGTTCCCTCAGGGGTGATCATCAGTACGAATTCTTTTTCTTTCTTAAAAAGATCTGCCATCAGATCTGTCGTATTGAGTCCTTGACTGGCCTTAATGCGATCACGATCAAGTCCATAGGCCCCCAAAGGTTTCATCACCAGACTGAAAGGAAATTTTACCCATTCATTTTTTATAACAAAGCGAGCGTTCTTCTTCATAAATCCCGCAATCGCCATGGCCGCAAAGAAATCGTAATTCGAAGTATGAGGGGCCCCAATGAGAACAAAGGATTTTATATCTTGAGGGACATTATTGATAAACTTCCATCCTTTTCGAATAAAAGTTTTATAACAAAAGTTTTGTACCATCATAGGTCACCTCTTTGAATAAGTTCTAACTTCTTCGCTCTTGTTAATGACTTAATATAGGCTTCACACTTAGAAGCTTCTGATCGATTCACACATTCTTTAGTGAAAACAATCTCGACAGCAGCAGATCTTCTAAAAAACTTTGCACCTTTTGGAGAGCTTTGATGCTCTTTAAAACGTCTCTCCACATCAGTGGTTATTCCCGTATAGAAATGTCCTAATTCACTTTTAATAATATAAACAAACCAGACGGATGACTTCATGGTATCATCATACCAATTATGAGTGAGATAAACATTGCTTTTTCAGAATTTGATTTCAGCTATGCGCGTAGTTCTGGCCCTGGAGGTCAGAGTGTTAACACTGCAAATTCTAAAGTAATACTTCACTGGAATATTGATCAAAGCACCTCTCTCTCTCCGAGCATCATCACTCGTTTTAAAGAGAAATATCCCCATCTCATTAACGATCAGGGGCAGGTCTATATCACCTCCCAGCTCCATCGCTCTCAGAAAAAAAACATGGATGACTGCATTGAAAAGCTTTACGAACTTTTAAAGACTGTGCAATTTCCAGAAAAAATAAGAAAGAAAACAAGGCCTAAAAAATCGGCCGTTCGTAAACGACTCGATTCAAAAAGGCTTCACTCATTAAAAAAACAAAATAGAAGTTACAAAGAATAACAAAGGCCACAGTCAGGGCACTCAGAC
>CAYWMU010000379.1:0-1986 GCA_964459395.1 uncultured Bacteriovorax sp. | reverse complement strand
AATGACACTAAATATCAAGGGTAGAGTTCAATAAGTAGGTTATCGTTATTCGGTGATAAACTACGTCATTGAGAGTGGTAGTAACCTCACAGGTTATGTCCGTAATCTCTCTGATGGAAGTGTTGAGGTGGTAGCAGAAGGCGGGCTTGAAGAACTTAAAGAGCTTCATCGTTTCTGTCTTAAGGGACCGCCGGCATCAGAAGTCCGGAAGATAGATCAAGACCTTTCTCCTATCGAGGCTAGGCAATATTCACAGTTTACAATTATTAATTAAGCTTTAAAGATTTTATAACTCATGACTCCGTCATTATAATTGGACGTCACTTTCTTTGGGTTCAAAAAGTGTTCCGTCGGTAAACGAGAGCTTAAAGTTTCTACTTTGTTTACTTTATGCTTTATTCCATTCTTTTCAACTTGATCTTGATAACGACGATTTAGAGTAAGAATAATCTCTTTGTTATTCGTGGTCATTCTTAAATCATTCTTAGCATATTCAGGTAATTCAACATCTACCGTATAGTGATCACCATTGTCTTTGACTTTGGTGTTTAATTCTGTGAACTCAAAGAAAATATCATTTTCTTTTTTCTCGACGGCTTCAATTTTGGCCATCAGATTTCGTTTCATTTCCTGTGAGATTGTTTCAAATTTTTGATCTAGATTACCTAGCTGAGACTGATGCGAGTGTAGTTGTCCTTCAAATTTCTTCTCAAAAAATTGATTCTGTTCATGAAACTTATCTTTGAAGTCTGCGTCTCTTTTCTGATAAAGGTCCTGATGGATGGTTGTTTGCTCAACTATTTTGTTTTCATGACTATCACGAAGAGAAGTTTCTTTCGTTTTATATTCTTTCTCTTTTTGACGATTAATGTTTTGGAACTCCTGATCTTTTCTTGCAAGAGTAGAGTTGTAGTGATCAGTAGTTTGCTGAATTTTATTTTCTAAGCGATCCACAACAGCATTATGCCGGAGAGATAGGTTCTCTGAAGTCTCATGGATACGGTTTTCACCTTCTGAGTTTAATTTTTTTAACTGATTATTGAAGCGGTAGTTTGCTTCCTGAAGGTACTGCTCATTATTTGCATTGAGAAGGAGGCGTCTTTCTGCGTGATCATCTTGGATCTTGTATTCCTCTTCTTTGGTCTTTGCTTTCAAGGTTTGAAGCTGTTTCTCAGTGAGATCCTTTGTTTGATTAAGGTTTTTTTCAAGTTCTGTGAGTACTTTTTCTTTTCTCTCGTGGGCCTTATCAATGGTTTGATTATGATTATCCCGAAGTTCTACAATTTCTTGTTCCTGAACCTGTTTAATATTTGCCTTGTTCTTTTGATGAACTTCTTCAAGGGCACGTCGCTCTTGAGTAATCTGCCTCTTAAGACCTGCAATTTCTTGTTCACGAATTTTACTATAATCCCTGATTGTAGCGCTCACTTAGGATCCTCCTGATCATAAGGATGGGGGCATATTTCTTTTCTTCCACCAGTATAACCTGGACATATCCAAGTTCTCAAAAGGGATACTGATAGAAAACTTCCTCCATGATAAGTTTTAAACATAGCAGGGTTAAGAGTCGAGGTAACAATTTGAGCTTGAGCTCCATTGGCCTGAGCAAACTGATCATTAGACTTAATTATATACTGATAGGCCCGATACTCGGCAAAGATTGAGTGCGAGTAGAGTACTACGAACAGGCCTAGAATATATTTCAATGAAGCTCCTTAATTCTATCAAGGGATCTGAATTCTACCATTCTCATAAAAGAGCGCACAAATTCGCGTCTTTCATCGGAGTCAAAGGCCATGAGTGCTGTTTGTTTTCTTTCATAGCTTGAGTGCCGTTTGATTTGTTGGTAATAGCGCTCCACATTTTCGGCTGCTTTTGAAAAAGAAATGCGAGGGGACGATTCCTCTGAAAAACTCTCTTTAATCCTGCCTAGCTAACAAAGAGGGCAATAACAGGCGCTTCCTGCATAGCTTAAATGCTACAGTC
>CAYWMU010000378.1:0-1987 GCA_964459395.1 uncultured Bacteriovorax sp. | reverse complement strand
ATGCAATTTTTCTTTAGTGTCGGAAACTCAAAAGGAGAATATTGATTTGCTAATAAAAATCATAGATAAATCAGATGCTAAAAACCCCTCATTTTTATTTACTCTTGATAGCGACTCAGAGATTGATAAAGTAATGCTGATTAGAGAACTTAGACAAATAAGCTAAAGATGATTTATTTAATTCATCGGCAGTTCTTTAGCTTGTGCTATCAAAAACTCCTCAACCGTTAGCTTCTGGGCGGCGGTGGCTTTGCTTACCAATCTGTATTTATCAATGAGTTCTTTCAAGTATTTGGGCGAAAGATGCAGGTATACCGAAAAATCTTGATGGTAATCCAGACCGAAGCCAATCATTACACCGTCGTCTTCATCTTCGTGGTTGAGCATGAAAACGAAATAGTTCTTGTCATTATCCGTTTGGATATTCAAAATAATGTCGGCATCCGAAAGAGGCTGTATCGGAGGATTGTTCTCGTCCAGTATTTCGTATTCATAATCTATCCATCCGAATTTACGGTAGGAAGTAAACATTTCCCGAAGTTCATCGGTTGAAAGATGGGTCATATCGTAAAAGATTTCTGCCATAAAAGAATATTACAGTTTACATTCGTTGATTAGTTTCTCTATTTCTTCCCTCTGTTCTTCTGATTTACAAAAACTGAAGCTATCCATCATAAGGTGTGCGGCAAATAGACCTTGCCGGTGAGTGTCAAGGTCGCCATCAGTCAGTAGAAAAAGGCATTTTACGGCTTCACGTGGAAATTCGGAGGTTACTCCGTGCAAATAATCAGCTATTCGATTAAGAGTCAACTGATAGACCTCATTGAAATCCATATTTTGATACAAGTCTTTTGTCCGTCTGCGGACGTCATCAACAAAGTCCATCAGGGTTTCCACAAAACAGAACGTTGCTATTTTCCGGTAGTCGTTATATTCAATCTGGTCATCCTTAAAGCCAATAGTAAGAAACTCTTCCAAGGGCATTCCGTTATTTAGTATCTCCTCAATTTCTCCATGAAGGAGAGGGAGTTCTTCGGGTCTATGCTCTTCCAGAAAGAATTTATAGACTTCGGATTGCTGTACTTCCTTTAGCTTTTCTGCTCGTTTTTCGGGTGGGATATCATAGCGGAGCTCATCCATAAATATACATTTTAATCGCTGTATTTTACTCGAACATACAAATATAGGAATTATTTTGCATTTGGTAAATTGCAATAAGAAATCCGACCTCCAAATGAAAGTCGGAAAAATGAGAAAAACAGTAGTTTTTCTTCCGGTTTCTTGCTTCTTCTTTTCCGCGTCAGGCTCATGAAAGAAGAAGCCGGGCGGAGGGTTCCGCCCTGTGGTTATGTTTCTGCTTCTTCCTTTTTTATATCCCATTGAGATACATACCAAGTGTCATAGTATTTGTCTCCTGTCAGGCTGAACCTGCCTGTCTGTCCCATTTTATCCGCAAATTGCTTTGCTTCAATAATGGATGTGAACTCTCCTAACTTTTTAAAGCCGATAAATAGTTTGTATTTATCGCTGTTTTCCTTGTGTTTTTTGACTTCTTCCTGTAACATCCTATACATTTTTTGATAATTTTCTTTCTTCTGTTCCAATTTATCGTATGCCTTTTGTAGTTGCTCGTCCGTTTCTATATTGAAAAACAGGTTATTGCGTGTATTGTAATCAACATATCGGGCGATAGTTCTCTCTACTTTGGTTATCTGTGCCTTTGCCGAAGCGACCTTTCCCAATATGAAGTCAAAACCAGTATGTAAACCCGTCCGCTTGTCGTAATAGCAAAACAATACGTCTATGTTCTTTCGTGGGTGCTTGCATACCAATTTTGCCTTTCGCCAGTTAATCAACCACCGCCAGCGGTCGAGCATATCACGGGGAATATCTATTCTATGAAGAACTTCTCGACTTCTGTCGGGGTTTCGGATTTCAAAAGAGATATATACCCAATGCTCGATTTTCAGTTCCCGTTCGGCTTTTG
>CAYWMU010000377.1:0-1989 GCA_964459395.1 uncultured Bacteriovorax sp. | reverse complement strand
TACTGAACAGTATTCATTGAAATGTTCGATAATATCTTTAGCATCTTGGAGATTGTATTTCACTATCTGCGATTGAAAGAAATCAGCTAGAATCGTACCAATCTCTTTGCTGTGTATAAAATAGTATCCATCTGAAGTAGGTATTGAATTTTTTTTATTCTATTAGGAAACCATCGACGGTTAATTAGAACAATTAATCCATCTTCATCAAACCAGAAATCCTTACAATTCAGCATCAAGTCTATCCGAGGATTTCCATTGGTTCTTAGATTGGCCGCACAGAAATAATTGTTAGAAAGCCACTCGTCAAATGCAGATTTTTGAGTTTCTTCTTTCGTCGGAATGAGAGGCGTCAATTTATGAATCGGATCGCCTTCTTCAATAATCCTAACAGCCATTGCAATTACTTGAATGGCTTCAGCATATACTTCATCTTTGGTAGCCTTCTCAAACATATGATCAAGTACTGATTTGACCAGTTCTCCTGATTCTTCAGAAAATGCTGAGAGAAGGTAATCAGGTTTAGGAAATTTAGCCCTAGCCCTTACAAGTTCATTCTTTACGTCATTTATCCAAGATTTCATTTTATACCCCAACACTTAAATTATCTATTTGAAGATTGCATTAAACCAATTGAATATTCTATTGTGTTCTGAATATCCATATCCCCATTTTCCAGTAAAGATAAACATAATCGGAAGAAATAAGAACATTAATAGAAATACAATAACAGCAAAAGGAAGGGTTAATCGCAATATGAAAGGCACTGGAGTTTCTTCATTAGTATAGAAATCGATACCTAAAGAAACCCATCTATCGCACATTTCTTCACTTGAAACATTATTCAATTCAGGAAACAATTTCCTGAATTCTGGGATGTGGTTCATATCATTATGCGACCATATCCTTCTAAGTTTCCTATACATTAATTTTACCTCAACAGTTAAATGGTCTATTTCGCTCTTCCCAACTCATGGTAGATTTACCAGACACTGGATCAATTTTTAATGATCTACAGAGCTTCTCGTATTCTTGATTTTCTTTTCGAATAGATTCATTGATTTGCTCCCAGAACTCAGGAGTAAATGTTATATTTTGTGCAAAATCGTCAAATAGATTTTCGGAATTATTGACTTCATCCATCGCATTACCTCAGAAATTGAACATTCTATTCATTTGTTCATGTGTCATCGTTGACTTACCTGAAAGAGGGTCTATGCACATTGCACGACATTCGCTTTCGTATCTCTCATTTGATTTTCTAAATTCACCTTCAAGTTTATCCCAGAATGCTTGATTATATGCAGAAGATGAAATTTTAACTTCACCCATTGCTTTAAGTGCTTCAGCTAAATTAGCAGCATCATTATCCGAATATTCCATTTCTCACCTCATGTATAGACTGCAATGGCAAATTCCAGAAGTCATGATGTCTTGGCTACACGCATGTGTTCCGCACCCGTGTATTGTATCATCTGGAGGATAACATGGACATCTATGCCATTCCTCTTCCCCAAAGAATCTTTCCTTGGCTTTTGCAATTCGAGTAATGGTCTTTTCATTGATTGTCCAACCTTCAAGTGCGGCTAGATCTCGAATCTTCTGTTCAATTTTCGTCACGATTAACAACTTTCAGGTTGATGAGTAGAAGCAATCCCCAAAGGCAATATAAATTATTGAATATGTAACCTAACACTAATATCAAAAGGATTGTTAATAATAGGGTTATCATATTATTAACATAGCAATATAGCTCAAGTTCTTCTATTGATGGCTTATCTTCTTTGGGTAGTAGAGTTGGCATTATTCGCTTTCCTAATTAAACGTAAAACTCAAGATCGCTAACATTTGGTTGAATGCCAACAACTTTAGCAGATGTCAAATGATCAAAATAACCACACCATGGTAAACGGTATTCCTTATTTGATCCATCATTTTCTAGGAGTTTGATATTCATTTCCCACTTACCCATACCATAGCTAGTACCTT
>CAYWMU010000376.1:0-2004 GCA_964459395.1 uncultured Bacteriovorax sp. | reverse complement strand
TGTTTCAAAACTTGACAACAACCTTTTTCGCATTAACGAGGTTAATACTCTTAGGATACTTTTTGTTTTTAGTTACATAGCCCACGATTTTGTCTAATTTTGTAATTTTTTCATCCCACAAATCTGCCCCCATGAAAACACTGGTGGCCTTTCCGGCAAGACTAAAAACTATTGTTAACTCATTGTTTTTGCTAACTATAATTTCAGAAATCTTCTGACGAAGATCTGGTGAGACTTTATTGATAAAACGGGTAAGATCCATTGAAGGACCATCTGCCAACTGATCAGTAGACAAGGCCAATCGAGGTAAATGGTGATTCAATTTATTTTCGACTCGAAGTAAATTCTCGTAATGAGGTTCATATAATTTGTTGTTATCTCCAAGAATAGCCGAATAATGTTCTTCTCCTGTGCTTTTGTAGACTTGAACCTTGGCCAAAGCATTAGGACATTCTAAGGAAATTCTTAAAGATTTACTAACCGGATTGAAGCTAATTCTATAGTCAGATAAAAAGTATTTCTCATCCCAACGTTCACTTACGATTTTTTCTTTTACTTGTTTTAAAGAATGGTCTTTCTCAAACTCTTTCATAACGAGTAAAGCAAACATACCCGAAGATTTAGAAGGACATTCACCGAAGAAAGTTTGGTATCGAATATTATTCTGAGTAAAACTATCGGGCAATGAAGCCTGAGCAACAGTCGTAATAAAAAGAATGATAATTGATGCTAAAATAGTTTTCCCCATACCTTAATGATAGGGGATTTTTACTTCCAATTCAAATTCAATTCCATAAAACATATTCATCTGCCACTTAATGGCTTCGGTTAAGTCTCTGAATTGATCCCAATTTGAGTTTGATTGATTCTCAACGAAGTTGGCGTGTTTTAGAGAGACCTGTAAACCACCATTCCGAAAACCTTTAAGCCCTAATTGATCGATCAGTCTTCCAGCCTGATAAAGTTTTGAGGGGTTTTTAAAAACACATCCGCAGTTTTTGGTGGCAAGAGGCTGGGTCGTCTTTCTATATTCAAGATAGGATTTTATTTTTCCAGGAATTTGATCATCTTTGCCCCTATGAAAAATCTTTGCCCCTATAATTACATCCCCATGTTCTACAAAATGATTTCTTCGATAACTAAAACTTTTTTCAGTTACCTCATGAGTTTTGTATTCACCAAACTTATCAATTAAATAAACCTCTTTAATTAAACTTCCTATTTCACCAAGAGTTGTTCCGGCATTCATATAAATCGCACCTCCAAGAGATGCCGGAATACCAGTGAATACTTCCCAGCCCGAAAGACCATGTCGTACAGCTGCTGAAGTTAGGTGATTAAGAGTAACAGAAGCTGGTATCACATACTCATCATGAAGTTCTGAGAGTATGTTCTGATCAAAGTTAAACTTTAGATTGATAATTAGCCCATCTACCTTCTGAGGAAGAATCTGGTTAGCTCCCATTCCTAAAATAAGATAATGAACCTTATTCTGTTTAAGGATTTTTATAAGGGTAGACAGTGCTTCAGTTGTTTTAACAATTGCCAGATCTGCTTTCGACTCCAAACGGAAAGTCGTCATCTTGGTGATGTCTGCACCTTCTTGAAATTCAATATCTGGAATTTTGTTAATCAACTCTTTTAAAAGCACGATGAAATCTCTCTTACTTTTTTAGAAATAGCTCCAGCTCCAAGAGTTAGAAAGATACGATTATCGTCCATTCTATCTTGGATAACTTTATTTAATTCTTCCAATGAAGGAATAAGTTTCACATTATAACCTTTCATCTGGCATTCTTTTACGAGAGCATCAGAGGTAATTCCGGAAATCTCTTTTTCGCTTGCTGGATAGATAGGAGAAATAAAGACCTCATCAACCCCTTTGAAACATTCTTGAAACTCTTCCCAAAAGTTTTGAGTCCGCGTATAGCGGTGAGGCTCAAAAACAACAGTTAACGGTCTTTGATCCACTGACTTCAGAGCATTAATCGTTGCGGTGATCTC
>CAYWMU010000375.1:0-2008 GCA_964459395.1 uncultured Bacteriovorax sp. | reverse complement strand
GAATTAATCCTGAGATTAATCAACGAGTCCTTCGTTTAATTTGTTTTAATCTTGATATAAATTATTTTATGCTTGAAGACGGCAGCCTGAGAATTTTAGTTTTTGATGATAAAAACCAGGGGCATGGTAGTCAGCAAACTCCAAGCTTTCACCAAATTATAAAGCTTACAAAACCTCTTTTTTATGATGAAATGACTAAATTACTTCAGCTCGTAACTTCAGTGGGGGAAATCCGTTGATCAGCTTTTTCGTCCTCGTTATTCTCTATTTTGCCTTCTCTTGGGGATTACCTTGGCATGAGTTGCCTTCAACTATTTCCTTTTCTTATATATTTGATCTGGCCTTCGCCTTAGTGATTTGTTTCTTCTTTCGTCTTCCATGGAAATTTAAATGGAAAGGACCAAGAAATACGATTCTTTTTATTTCTCAATCTATCATCCTTGCAGTTTTCAGTATTGGCGCTGCCTGGTTCTGGAGTATGCCAGCTCCATTTAGACTCGTCGGTCATCTTGAGTGGCACCTACTCCTCTTTGCGCCGGTATTAGAGGAGCTCATTTTTAGACAAACCTTCCAACGCTTTCTTATTAAAAGGCTAGGGGGGAAACGTGTGACCTCCATGTTGGTTGCGGCTATTTTTGCTTTTTCTCACTTGATTGCCCTGAGAGTTCTTCCGGATGAATATATTCCCTTCATCGGTTTTCAAGTATTTTACACCTTTGTGCTAGGCGTGATTTGCGGTCAGGCCCTTCTACGAACCCATTCCATTTTAAGTCCTATTCTTATCCACTTTTTATTTAATCTCTGCTTCTATTTTGCAGTGCAATTGGGCATCATTTAAATTTTACTTATTCCCGGTCAATTGTTATATTTCGCCGCTATGAGTAGCGAAAATATTATCACAGTAGGGGAACTAGAATTCCCACCAAGAAAAGTATGGCTTAAGACTTACGGTTGTCAGATGAATTACCACGACACCGAGAGGATTCTTTCTCACTTGAGTGGACTGAATTTCACTCGCACAGAGGAACAACAAGAAGCCGACTTGGTTATTTTCAATACCTGTGCGGTTAGAGATTTAGCGAATCAAAAATTTTACTCCCATCTCGGTGAAACTAAGAAACTCAAAGAGAATCCTGATATCGATCCTGAAACAGGTCTGAAGAAAAATGTTATTGTAGCAGCAGGTGGCTGTATTGCTCAGACTGAAGGTAAAGACCTTGTAAAAAAATATAAGCAGCTGGACTTTGCTTTCGGAACTGATGTGATTGATAACATCGGTGAGATGGTTTATCGCGCTTATGCCGGTGAGAAAAAGTTTTCTGTGACCTCATGGGACCGCTCTGAAAACTATTCTATCGAAACCAAGATTACTCAAGGAACTCCTCAGGCCTTTGTAAATATCATCAAAGGTTGTGATAAATTTTGTTCATACTGTATTGTTCCTTTCACTCGCGGACGAGAGAAGTCTCGCCGCCAAGAAGAGATCGTAAAAGATGTTCGACGTTTGGTTGAATATTCGGGAATTCAGGAAGTGATGCTTCTAGGTCAAAACGTGAATTCTTTTGGGAAGGATAACGGGGAGTCTTTAGCAGGACTTATTACGGAACTCGATCAAATCAATGGTCTTGAGTTGATTCGTTATACGACCTCTCACCCTTATGATGTAACTGATGAGCTGGTTGATGTGCATAGAACAGCAAAGAAACTTGCTAACCACCTTCACCTTCCAGTGCAGTCTGGTTCCAATACGGTCCTTCAGAGAATGCTTCGTGAATATACCATCGAACACTATTTGGGACTTCTTGAAAAGATGAGGAAGGCCAATCCGAATATGATTATCTCAAGTGACATCATTGCAGGATTCCCAAATGAAACTGAAGAAGAGCATCAGGATACTTTAAAGCTTCTTGATCTCGCTCAGTTTGATTTCATTTATTCTTATAACTATTCATCACGTAAAGGGACGAAAGCTTCGAGAATGGACGATGTCTTAACTGATGATATTCGT
>CAYWMU010000374.1:0-2009 GCA_964459395.1 uncultured Bacteriovorax sp. | reverse complement strand
AACGAGGATTATTTCTATTAGCATACTCATACCCAGAAATCAGCACATCCCGATTTTTTTCTGGTAGTTCATCTCTTGATTTCCAGTCCATAATTCTCCTTAACATGTGATTTCAAATTGTGCATCCGGATACTCAAAAGCCCAATCTAGAAGAGTCTTAAGAGTCTTAATCGCACTTTCAATAGACCCCCAGCCATTAGAAGGCGCCATTGGTTTATACTTCTCAGGATTTTTCTCTATATCTTTAATTGCCAAGTCTAAGCTTACGAGACAATCCTTACCTAGTCTCCCATTTAAGCTCATAATAGGCTCTCCAAGAGCTTTCTTGAATATAGGATATAAATTGGAAGTCATATTAAAATCTACTGGTAAAGGGTAATCTTTGCCATTTTTCTCTATGTACATTGAAAAATCGTAACTCACCATTTCCTCGCTTTAAAGTTAGATGTTCTCCAAATACCATTTGAATTATAAACTGACCTCCACTCTCCATAGAGTTTGACTCCGCATTTCTTACATTTATAGACAACCCTACCTTTTTTTCTTTGTAGGGTCCTAATTTTATTCGAGGATACTTTTTCATTAGGAGCCATCCCTACATCTTCTACGTCTATTTTTCTTCCTAGAACTTCTAGCCCAATAGAATCCAACTCAGAATGAAATACCTCTACAGGAAAAAGATAATATCCAACACTCAAAGAATCTGTAAATTCATGAGAATCACACTCTATACTTTGTGCCAACACAGATATAGGTAGAAGAAGGAAAATCAGGTGTTTAAACATCCAGCCATTCCTCTTTTATTCTTACTACTTTTTTCTTCTTCAGGATTTGCTTTTTTCCACAGTATTTGCAAATTCTTTTATTACCTTTCACTTCCCACCTATCGTAATAAAAGTGGTGTGCTGAGTCAATAGCACAAACTCCTATCTCTTTATATTTTTTCCAAAAATCTTTGACCTCCGTGGGTTTGACTTTTAAATGGTTAGCTAGTCCGCCTTTTTCTCCAATTAAAACTTTGTTTATGGGTAATCCCCCTACCCAATATCCATCTTTGGAGTCAAAATCAACTGTTCCTATCCATAAGGTGTATGGTCCTCTTTCTTTTTTTCGAACTCTCCACACTTTTAACCAATTAGGTACGACACCTTCCTTAGCCTTATACTTAAGATACTTATGGAAATTTTCACTATACTTTGGGTTATCTGCGGAAAACTCTTTAACATAGTAAATCATACCTTCCTCCTGGATGGCTTGAACTGCTCGAAATATCTATCTATGTGGTCCAAGGCAAAAACAGTTCCAGGAGTTGAAGCTAGAAATGCAAGGGAAATGGTACTAAGTATAATACCAAAAACCTGATTTAACGTCAAAAACCACAATATATCATAACGATAGAACCACACAACAAAAGGAATTACCAAAAAAGTCCATGAGAATTTAGTAAAGTGCTCTTTCACAAAAGCCTGAACTCTCCTTAAAGGAGTAAAGTCGTTTCCCCATGCGTCGATAACCATCCAACCCTCAGCAACTTTACCTAAAACAACAGGATCAGTCAGAGCTTTATGTGTAGCAATAGTCTCTTTCAACGTCGAATTTTTGATAGTAGTCAAACTTTGAGGAGTTAATACCTTAATCTCATAAATATTGAACTTCTCTTTTGCCTCTTTTAATTTCATAGGTAAGCTTTCAGGAGTCTTACCTACAAACTCACTAGGAGAACAGAAAACTAAATCATACTTGTGCATGACTCGTTCTATAACCTCAGAACTAACAACGCCTTTTTTGTACTTTTCAAATAGGCCCTGGAGTTCTTTAACTTCTCTTTCGAGTTGACGTTTGTTTGTTGGATGATGAGTAAAGCCATATTGTGAAAGATCAGGAATACTCTCGTACTCTTTATAAAGCTCTGTCTTAGAATTGAGTTCTTTCTCAACCTGCTTTAGAGTAACCTTTCCTTCTTTTTTTAACAGATCAACGATCATTGAATCCTCCTAGGACTGTTACTT
>CAYWMU010000373.1:0-2019 GCA_964459395.1 uncultured Bacteriovorax sp. | reverse complement strand
AAGAACTATCTTCACCCCGTTCGCGCTGGAAGTATTCCCAAATTTGTAGGGAGTAAAAAAGAGTTAATGGAGTTTAAAGAAGTAAAGCAACTCGAAGCTCTTTGTCCTACGAATGCTTTAAAAGTGACATCCGCCACCATTGAAATTGATTCTAAAAACTGTATTAGATGTTATGAGTGTGTTAAGGCAAGTCCTGATGGATTTTTTGATACTACTCTGGAAAAGTTTCCGAGCGATCCTTAAACCAGTCTAGGCCTTTGATTCGATTGATGAAATCTTCTCGAGGTATATACTTCCCTCCAAAAAGTTCAACAACATTTGTAATCATCTGAGTATCGAGGAAAGAGATGTTCTTTTCTTTTAAGTGTAAGCAGAGTGAGTAGAGGGCAAACTTTGAAGCATTCTCTTCAAGCATAAACATTGATTCACCCGATATAAATTCTCCCATTACGACTCCATAGAGACCTCCAACAAGGAGCCCTTTACGATTCCACACTTCAACAGAGTAGGCGAGTTTGTGATTAAAGAGGTTAATGTAGGCTTCTTTTAATTCGTCTGTTATCCATGTGCTCGGCTGATCTTTCCTTTTTACGGTAGCACATAATTCAATAACTTTTTCAAAGTCTTGATTGAACGTGATGTGAAAGTCAGTAGTCTTTAAAAACTTTTTGAATGATCTCGGAATATGGAGATTATGGAGTTCGATGATACCGCGAGGATCAGGTGAAAACCATACTCGTGGATACTGCTCTGATACGGGCCAGGGAAAAATCCCTTGGGCATACGCACTCATAAGCATATCGATTTCAAAGTCTCCTCCAACAGCAACGATGCCATCAGGGTCAGCGCTATCAACTGGAGGAAAAACAATTTCTCGCATTAGCTTAAAACCTCAATGAGGGAAGCTGTTACTTCACCAGCAACTCCAAGAGCTGCTTTTTGATCTCTTGGGTTAACTCCTTCAGGTAAAACAAAGGGAGCGACTTCCATTAGGTCAGCACCTGTAACTTTGAATTCTTTTCTGAGAAGATGGATGAGTGTTATGCAATCACTTGGAATAAGACCATCTTTTTCAGGAGTACCTGTAGCACTCGCGTAGAGTTCATCGAGAGCATCTATATCGAAACTAATGTAAATTTCTTCAATTCCTAAAGCTATAAATTGTTTTTTGATCTTATTAAAAACTTTCTCTACTCCCCATTTATTAAATTCATTTGCCCAAATCTGTTCAACCCCTAAGGTATTCTTCCAGTGTTTTTTATTTTTTACAGAAGAACGAATCCCAATCTGGACGATATGGTCTGTTGAACTCAAGTATTTAAGAATCTGATTAGTCCAAGTACCAAAACAAAAATCAATTCCTAAACGAGTATTTAATAGGTCCGTATGAGCATCGAAGTGAACAATGGCCGCTTTCTTTTTATTTTTTCTACTCTCAAGCCAGGTTTTAGTCAGAGGGAAAGAAATAGAGTGATCTCCTCCTAAACCTAAAATTTTAGCATTAGGCATTTTACGGTAAATATCTGCAGTTGCTTTCTCCGTAATACTTAGTGGAGAAACAGGAAGTTTGTTCGCTCTACCATAAAGGGCCTTTTGACAGTTCTTTATCGTCTGATCATTGAGATACTTATCATGGAGAAGATGAGGTATAACTCGAACATCCCCAATATCATGAAATGAGTTTTTATTTTTAAGTATTTCTTGTCTTAAGAGTAGGGGACCCCAATTGGCACCTCTTTGAATTCCACCACCACAGTCGGAAGGAATTCCAAGGAGAAGAGGTTTTTTATCATCGAGTTGATCGATAGATTTTTCCCATTTACTCTGGGCCACTTCAACCTTTGGATTGTTATAATAGGCCTTAAAAAGTTTTTCTTTTTTCTCTTGAGCAGTATGAACTGTGAAAACACCATTACCAGGAACGGTAAGAATTTTTTTTAAGTCTTTCAAATGATGACTCCTTCTTTTAGTTTTGAACTAAGTAATTGTTGAGAGTACTTAGCTGAAAACTCATTATCA
>CAYWMU010000372.1:0-2040 GCA_964459395.1 uncultured Bacteriovorax sp. | reverse complement strand
ACCATCTTTTGTATCGTGAGTAAGGTTATAAATACCATCAACTACAGCATTAGCTGCTGAAGCCGCTGATGAGAAACCACGGGCCTTAATAATAGCAGCACCACGTTTTTGAACAGTCTCAATGAATTCACCTTGTAACCAAGCTTGGTCAGCAATCACTTCATTTGCAGGCTTCCCATTGATTTTAGCATTATAAAAATCTGGGTACTGAGTAGCAGAGTGGTTACCCCAAATAGTCATGTTAGAGATAGCAGTAACATCAACTCCTGCTTTTTGAGCAAGTTGAGTCTTAGCTCTATTCTCATCAAGAGTGGTCATTGCGTAGAAACGATCAGCAGGAACTTTTCCTTTAGCTGCATTCATTGCAATAAGAGCGTTTGTATTACAAGGGTTACCTACTACAAATACACGAACGTCAGCTGCTGCATTTTCAGCAATCGCTTTTCCTTGTGCTGTAAAAATTCCACCGTTGATTTTTAAAAGATCACTTCTCTCCATTCCGTCTTTTCTAGGAACAGAACCAACTAAAATGGCCCAGTTCGCATCTTTGAATCCAACATTGAGATCAGAAGTACATGTAATTTTCTTAAGAAGTGGGAAAGCACAGTCATCAAGCTCCATCGCCACACCTTTAAGGGCACTAAGGGCCTGCTCTAGCTCGATTAACTGAAGCTCAACTTCAGTCTCAGGTCCAAACATTTGACCTGATGCGATTCTAAAAAGGAGTGCATATCCAATTTGTCCAGCAGCTCCAGTAACTGCAACTTTTACTCTTTTATTGGCCACAAAAACCTCCAAGTACGGCAATATTAAATTGAGAGTATTATAGTCCAAACGAAACCCTTTAACACTCAATTTATTCAACTTACCTAGACAAAATAACAGTACAGAAGCATAGTATAATTCTATTACACTTTATGTAATATTTAGGAGATTACCAGTGCGTGACCCACAAAATCCATCACGAAACAATTCTCAGCGTAGGCGCAGAAGCCGTTATAACCGCCCTGGCGGTCAACAAAACCGCAACGCTCAGGCAGGTGGCCCAGAATCAAGACCCCAAGGCCAAGGTGGACCTCGTAGACGTCCAGGCAAGGTCCTTACGGCCAACCAAGTGCTCGTTAAATACGATAATTTGCTTGAACAACATCTGATCATGCGACGTAAGTATTACGATTACTTTAATCGAGTTGATGAAAGACAGCTAAAAAAGTTAGAAAAGAATTTTTTTGCAAGTATCGAGCATCTTCGCCGTTTCGAGGCCAGTCTTGAACCTTGGCAAAAGGAAGCATTAGAGAAAAGAAAAACTGAGCGCTATAGCTTAGACCTAACCTACTCGACCAATCATGAGTTAGATCCTAGCCCGGGAAAAGTTGAAGTCAGCGAAGATGAAATTGAAGATCCTCACTTCAAAGAGTCCCAACTAGAGGCATTCGAAATGTATAAGGATGATACAGAAGAGTCAGAGGGAAGTTACGAAGACTACTTAAAAGTTAAAGGTCTGGCCTAAGCCAGACCTTTCGTTTTTTTCAATAAATTAGCCATCAGTTCCAGTAGATAAATCCGCTTCAAAATCAGTCTCAACAGTAGCACCTTTGGCAGTTTGCTTGATGTTATAGAGATAGTTATTAAGAGTTTCTTCCTGGTCTCTCAAAATAGCTGCTTTTAACTCCTCAGAAGAAATATCTAAAACTTCTGAAACTCTACGAAGCATTTTAAGAGGAATATTACAAAGGGCACGTTCAACGTTTGAAATGAATTGTCCGTTTTTATAACCTAATAAATGTGAAAGCTCTGACTGTGAATAACCTTTTGGGTGATTCATTCTTTTTGTACGAATTAACTGGGCAATGTTCTTAAAGCAACGCATGTATTCTCCGATCTGGGTTGGACGAGATTGAAAATAGTATCTATTTTTTTTAGAATGTCATTCTAACATTAAAAAAAAATTATGTTAGATAATAAGATAAATTGTTATCAAATCTACCTAGGAAAAAACTTTATGAAACTAATTTCGTGGAACGTCAATGGTATTCGAGC
>CAYWMU010000371.1:0-2055 GCA_964459395.1 uncultured Bacteriovorax sp. | reverse complement strand
AAAAGCGACAGGATGTCGAAAGAAGGGAGCCAAGCAGGGGCTCCCTTTTTTTTTGTCTTCATTTTATTTCTTAAAAAATAATATTATTTCACGCCATTTATCCTTAGAAATTCAGTAAAAATTCAAATATAAAAGTTTGAAATTACCTTCCAACTCAGTTAGAGAATACTCATGAAAAAAATATTTTTTTTACCTTTGTTTTTAATTGTTCACTCTAGCATTTCTAATGCTCAAAGCTACTTTGCTCATTTGGGGGAAATGTTTTATCAGGGAGAAGTTCCGGTAGTTGAAGAAATCCTTCAAACTCCTTGGACTGGCCGTTGCTTTAATCGTGCAACACCTAATAGGCCAAGCAATATTGGTCTTTATATCCGAGAACGTGAAGTTATGGATGACACAGGTCCCATTAGAATTCCTCAGTATGAAATCTCAAATTATACATTTCATAATCGTGCTGCTGATTATCTAGATGATAAAGATCATGCTTATCTTGAGCGTCTCATTGAGCCTTTCTATGAGGTTTTAGATATTGGAGACGATCATTTTTCTTTTTTCAATCGTCAATCAGGACGCTCCGTGTGGGCATACCTCCGACGCAATGGTGATTATCTCGTGCAAAGTTTTTACGACCAATACGGCCGTGAGGGGAAAATTCGCTGCTATTATTGGAAAACTTTCTAAATAAACCTTAATTTATATTTGGGTGCCACTCTCTTCTCTTAAAGTCACCATATCTTCAATGGTGACCTTTAAAAGGAGAGGAAAATATGCAACTTATTTATGCGGAAGGGGCCTGTTCTCTAGCTGTTCACATTATGCTAGAGGAATTGGGAGTTCCTTATGAAGGTATAAAAGTCAGTCTCAAGAATAAAACTGTACTGGAAAGTTATAACCACCGTGGTTACGTTCCGGTACTCATTTTAAATGACGGAACTGTAATGACTGAAGCCATTAGTATTCTTCAGTATCTTTCTGCTACTCATAGCGATGCTTTTATTCCTAAAAATCTTCCTGAGAGAACCAAGTGTATTGAATGGCTTTCTTTTATAAGTTCAGAGCTTCACAAAGGACTCACACCTCTTTTCTATCCGGATAAAGCAGGAAATGAATTTCTCGTCAAAGTAAAAGAGAAGTTACATAAAAGACTCCAAGACATGGATCAGCAGCTACAAAATCATGCTTTCCTAGTTGGAGAGATTTACACTATTGCCGATATGTATGCATTTGCAATTTTAAGAATTATGGAGAATGTAGGGGTTTCTCTGAATGAGTTTAGTGGTATTCAAGAATATAAGTCCGAACTTGAAGAGAACTTAATTATAAAAAAGATTATTGAAAAAGAAATGACTGCAATGGAAGCTGGTGAAGAGTCTGATTCGCAGGATTACTCATATCAAAGAAATCCTGCAGAAGACCGACCGCAACCGACATTATAGTTTTTTATTGCTGATACTTTTATTAATCGTCGCAAGCATAAGAAATACCATCAGCTCACTTTTGCGGTATTTCCCTTGGGGGACTCATTGGACAATGGTTAGCGATCAATGCTTCTGATCAATTTTTATCTTTCATTTTTTCTAATACGTCTCCGCTTATAGGAACATCAGAGGGTTGGAAACAGAGAGCTGAGTTAGTAGAGAAAGAGGGGCTAGGGCCTGTTCGAAATGGTTCAAGTGCTCGTTGGTTCACTCAGGGGTTTATTGAACGCCATCCTTCTGAAGTTGATAGAGCGTTGAAAGGATTCGAACATACTGATCCTAAGGACTACATCGCTTTATGTAACATTTTGGGCCATACAAACTTGTGGGGAGAACTTCCTCAAATTGATAAACCTGTTCTGGTCGTGACAGGTTCTGCTGATGAAGTCACAACAGTAGAGGAAGCAAATAAAATGGGAAAAGCTATTCCGAATGCAGAAGTTGCAATTCTTGAGGCTTCTCATTTGGCCAACTTTGAGGACCCGCGCTTCAATGAGTTTTTGTTCAGTCACTTCAAAAAAGATGCTTAATATCATCTACCGGGATGCCATAAACTTCTTTAATGTCTTCAACTTTG
>CAYWMU010000370.1:0-2070 GCA_964459395.1 uncultured Bacteriovorax sp. | reverse complement strand
AAGGAAAGCTCCTCTTTGAAGATACTTTCTCTCCTTTAACCATTAAAAAATACACCAGTCACCTTGGTGGAACTGTTTACGGCTCCATTGATAAGAGTCGTGACGGAAAAACACCCATTGATTCACTCTATGTGATTGGAACAGATCAAGGCTTCCTTGGAATCGTGGGTTCCATCCTCTCAGGAATATCTCTCGCTAACCTCTACGGACTTATGGAGAATTCATGAAATTAAACAACGTGGTTCTTCATTCTTGGGGAGTGGCAGAGCCTGATCGCTTTATCAGTAGTGATGAAATTGAACACACCTTAACTGAACTTTATGAAAGGGCAAAACTTCCTTTCGGTAGATTAGAACTTCAGACAGGCATCACTTCTCGCGGAGTGTGGCCAGTAGGAACAAGGCCCTCAACCATTGCTTCTATTGCAGGAAAAAAGGCCCTAGAGAAATTTAATAAAGAAGATGTGGATCTTCTTCTTCATGCTTCTGTTTGCCGGGATTTTTTAGAGCCGGCCACTGCGGCCCAAGTTCATTTTAACTTAGGTCTAAAATCAAGCTGCATGATTGGAGATCTGTCCAATGCTTGTCTAGGAGTCCTTTCAAGTATTCAGATGGCCGGACAAATGATTGAGAATGGGGCAATTAAAAGTGCTCTGATAGTTTCAGGGGAGAACTCAGGTCCTCTTCTTGAAGAGACTTTAAAGCTTCTTAAAACGGACCCAAGTATTAATCGAAAAACCATTAAGCCTTTTATTGCAAGCCTCACCATCGGTTCTGCAGGAGTGGCCTTTCTTTTGACTCATAAAAACTTTTCTCCTGATTCACCGGTAATTCTTGGTGGCTCAACTCTCACAGATTCAAGCTCAGTAGAGCTTTGCCAAGGGGATGGCTCTACCAATGGACTCATGATGGAAACGGACTCAGAGGCCCTTTTAGTGGCCGGAGTAAAGCTTTCAAAAGAGAACTGGGAGAGAACAAGAGAAATTCTTGGTTGGAGTAATAGTGATGTGGATAAAATTATTCCTCATCAAGTAGGTTCGGCCCACCGTTTTGCTCTTCTTAATGAATTAGGTCTTCCGCAAGACCGGGATTTTCAAACTTTTCCAACCTATGGAAACACAGGCTCTGCGGCCCTTCCTTTAACACTTATTAAGTCTGCGGAAGCAGGCTTTTTAAAACCCAATGATAAAATTGCTCTTCTCGGTATTGGAAGTGGTCTTACTTCCACTATGCTTGGAATGGAGTGGAGATAAAGAATGAATACATGGTTTAAGTCTTCTGAGTTTAAAAGACTCTATCCCTTTAGATCAAACTACCTTCAACTAGGAAATCATAATCTTCACTATGTTGATGAGGGGAAGGGGCAAGTGATGCTGATGCTTCACGGAAATCCCACTTGGTCTTTTTATTACCGAAACCTCGTTAAAACTTTCTCTCAAAGTTTTAGAACCATTGTTCCAGATCATATGGGCTGTGGCCTTTCTGATAAGCCTCAGGATTATCAGTATAATCTTGATCAGCACATTGATAACGTTTACAAGCTTCTGCGCTTTCTTGATGTTGATAATATCATTTTGATTGTTCATGACTGGGGAGGAGCTATTGGGTTTGGACTTCTCACTCGCTACCCTGAACTCTTTGATCGTGTAGTGATTCTCAATACGGCGGCCTTCCCAGATGAGAATATCCCTGGGCGTATTAACCTTCTTCGCCAAGGAAAGATGGGAGAGTTTTTAACCAGACAGTTTAATCTTTTCGCCTGGCCTGCAACTTTTATGACTACCACGAAGCCGCTTCCGCGCTTTGTGAAAAAATCCTATCTTGCACCTTATGATAACTGGAACAACCGTATTGCGGTGGCTAGGTTTGTTCAGGATATTCCCATGGAAGAAGAGCATCCAACCTTTGGAGTGATGGGGCAAATTGAGGCCAAGATTCCAAGTGTGAAGATCCCTAAACTTATTCTTTGGGGTGGGCAGGACTTCTGTTTTAGTAAGCATTTCTATGATCGCTGGCTTGAGTTTTATCCAGATGCAGAGTCTCATTACTATGAAGAGGCAGGCCACTACGT
>CAYWMU010000369.1:0-2078 GCA_964459395.1 uncultured Bacteriovorax sp. | reverse complement strand
GAATTTGTAAAAATAAAATTTCACATGGCCCGTGAAGTAGAGCATTACCAACACGATGTTCTTAACAGGATGATCAATAAGAAAGTGGGATTAATTGCCCTTCCAAGTTCCAATAATAAACTCACTACTAATTTTAATGATCTCAAAGATCACCCATTCTCATGGTGGGAGAAAAAAGGACTTAAATTAGGAATTGGAACAGATAACTATATCACTCTTAATACTGATTATATTAAAGAGCTTCTGATACTTCTCTTCACAGATCCCCAGAATTTAAAAATTACAAAACTTTTAATGGTGGCGACTGGTGAAACGAGAAGACCTTACCTCTCTCAATTACTTTGGAAGATGAGATAAACTAATAAGCCTTTGAACAAGCAATTGTAAAGAGAGCGTCATTATTTTTGTAGAGTAAGTCCCCATCGGGAAGGGTTACCTTACTCCAAGATGCATCTTGTTTTCTTTTACCTGCATCGATTTTGGTTAACTCCTCATCAAAATTAGGGATGTGGAGTAATTCATGTCTAGTATTTATACCTCGATAAAAAGTGTAGTATTTACCTTTATAGTCAACGTGATACTGAACTACATCTTCGGCCACTAAAAGGACATTGATCTTGATCGGAATTTTAAATTCATCAAAAAGAGTAAAATCTTTTTCCTCTGGATATTTAATGAGGATTCTTTTGTAAGGGGGCTTATCACCAGCAACAACGAGCATACATTTATTCAGCCCTTTAGGATGTGTGATCTTTTTAAAAGACTCTCTTCTATCTGCATGAATTTTATTAATGTATTGCTTTATATCTTCTGAGGAGTCCAAAGACAGACAATTTGTTCGCCAGTCATGCACTAAACTTTTAAAGAACGTTCCAGGTTTGATTTGTTTTTGGGTGATGAGTACTACAAGTCGTCTTAGCTCTTGTTTTACGTGAGATCGATAGTATGAGTAATTTATCTCGCCTTCTTTATTGGTGTAAAAACAATAATCATCTTTTCCATAAGAAAATAAAGGAAGGAGAAGCAGCATGAGAGTGAGAAGTTTCATTTTCACCTCTTTTGAAAAAGCTCCAGTAGTTTAAGGCTTGCTTGCACTGAACTTTCTTGTGAAGAAAGAACATTTTTTTCTATTTTACTAATTTCTTCCTGAGTCACCTTTTTAAAAAATTCTTCTTTTAGTCCCTCATAAACGAGCTGCCACATCCAGGACAAACCTTGCTCACTTCTCTTTTGGGTAATCTCAGCTTTTTGCTCTTCATAGTAGGAATGTATTTTATCCAGAATCTCGCTTAGTCCTGTCTTCATTAAAGCAGAGCAACTTAAAACTGGTGGAGTCCAACCTTCATGGCGGAGAATATGAAGGGCCTGACGATAATCGTGACGGGCCTTCGCAATAAGTTTTTGATTATCACCATCGTCTTTAGTTACAACCACCATATCAACGAGTTCAAGGATCCCTCTTTTAATTCCTTGTAAATCATCACCAGAACCAGGTTGCAAGAGCATGATAAACATATCTACCATTTCAGCGACGGTTGTTTCACTCTGCCCAACACCAACTGTTTCAATTAAAATGTAATCAAAACCGAAAGCCTCACAAAGAAGCATACTCTCTCGCGTTCGACGGGCAACACCTCCTAGTGTCTTACCACTTGGACTTGGACGAATAAATGCCTTCTGATCGATGGCAAGTTCATTCATGCGGGTTTTATCCCCTAGGATACTTCCTCCACTCACTTGGCTTGTAGGATCGATTGCCAAAACGGCCACTGTTTTTTCGTTACTAGTAATGAGCTTTCCAAAAGCTTCTATGAAACTACTTTTTCCAACTCCTGGAGTACCAGAGATACCAATCCGTTTTGAGTTTCCAGTTTGAGGAAGAAAATGAGTGATGAGTTTTTGTGCCATCTCTTGATGAAGAGGATGATCACTTTCAACTAAAGTAATAGCGCGAGCAAGAACCGTGCGGTTCTTGCTCTTAATCCCATCAATGTAATAATTCAAATCAGGGTTTTTCATACTTCTAAAAGTTTTGTCAGGAGATCCTTCGCTGAATCAGAAATCACTGTTCCTGGCCC
>CAYWMU010000368.1:0-2100 GCA_964459395.1 uncultured Bacteriovorax sp. | reverse complement strand
AAACGATCAAAAAAGCCATCAGATCTAAAAACCCAGTCCCAAGCTTTGCGTGCTTCTATTACATCACAACAATCATCAAATAAGATTTGTAATTTATCGTGAGCCTCATCAATCTTATTACGTAAATTTTGGACGTTTTCATCATTTTCAGTCTTTGTGATTTTTGGCTCATCAGGGTGTGCTAAATTTTTAATGATCAATGAATCGTGTAACCTAGTTTTTAATTTGGATATTAAGTTATAAAAAGCCACATCAATCCTATTTGAATAGCTAGGTTGGCATTCAGTGACAAGCATTGTGAGTTTCATCCCATTTGGCATATCCCAATCTCTTCTACTCCGACAGAATCGTTTCAATAATTTGATTAAAACCCTTAGTTGTGACCCCTTTCCATCTATTAATTTGTTTCTTTCAGTAACTTGATCCAAAAACCAGCTATTTATTTGTGTGGGATCGGAGGCTATCCATTCATCCACGCTCGCCAGTTCCCTGACAACTCCATTTTCTGTTTCATATCTTCTATATATCGCAAAATCTACATGATGCTTTTCATCATCATCGTCTGCATAGAAAACTCGCACACAATTTGTACAAAATTTCGGTTGTCGATTGAAGCGGCTGTCTTCAAGTGACTTTTTGATTTTCTCTCTTACTTCAGTATGTGATAATTCTACCCCATCTTCGTCTATTAATTCTGCTCGGCTCAAAACTAGCCCATCATCAATATCGTATTCCTCTTCTTGAAATCGAGTTTGAATGATGGTATTAACAGCTACTGACCCTTGAGGCTTAAATGAATTTTCGGTTATCGAAATTCCATCAATTTCATTGGGCAAGCGAGCTATTAATCTGTCTCTATTTGATTTACGGTGACTATACAGTTTATCTAGAAATTCTTTAGAAAGCTTAACTTCTTCGTCAAAGAATGCGGTTATTTGGCTACTATAATCGAACATTATGAATTCTCCTTTGCTCTTTTTAAAGCTTCAGCATACGCTAACCAATCCACTGCGGGTACAGTGCCTAATGACTGTAACTTTGACAACAATCTAAAGACAAAAAACCCTAGAGCGTTCTGTTCGTCCCCATAGGCATATTTGCCATCAAAAAAGATATCAAAGCAACCATTATTAGCGGCAAAGCCACAATCAATTTGCTGATGTCCATCTAGTACGTTGTGGGCATTAAGAAAAGATCGTCCGAATCCATCCACCCATGCAATATCAATTGCTAGGATACCCCCAATGATGGTGAAATGATCTTTGGGTGAGTACTTTCCTCCTGCATGAATGATTTCTACGGAAGTACGCTGTAATTTACGTACTGATTCAATTTTAGCTGCTGCATATTCGAGATTTTCCTTGTTTATGGTGGGCTTGCATTCAAATACTGCATAGACAGCTTCGGCAGGGACGTATCTGTGTTTATCGTTGTCTAGTAATGTTGGAGTGTATTGTCTATCAAATACAACAATATCAATCGAATCGCTTACCTCACCCTCACAATCCAATACAATTGCTTTTTCAACCGTATATCTATTAGGTAAATAATGTCTGAGGAAGTCGATAAAATGTTGTTCATTGACTTCTCCTTTGTCACCTTGATGCGTTATTCTGCTCGATGACCTCAAATTCGTAACTAAGCAATCCTGGCTGGTGCCAAATGCATCAATCAAAAATTGAGAGCTTTCCACATGTTCTTGGGGCATTTGTAACATCTCCTTTGTCAATTTTAATTATTCCAAAGGTGTCTGATAGTTAGTGTTAGTTATAGTATGCGCCAAAATAAATTATTTTGGAAGAAAAAAAAGAATTATTCAAATTTATCGAATTTAGATTTTTTGAATTAGTATATCAGCGACGGGTGAAATTTAGTCAGGGTGACTATTTCTTACCCGTTGCCGATAGTAATTAAGATAATTACTCGATGAAGTGAATGATTTGACTAGGTATAACGATAGATCTTGTTTGTCGAACGCTTTCAAAGATGTTCTGCTATGTATTATACCAGTAGGCTGTTGTTAATTCGAAAAAGAACTCAATCAGGATAATGATCTAGTCTCTGATACTCCCAAAGTCTCTGACTTGCTGAGAGATCCAG
>CAYWMU010000367.1:0-2116 GCA_964459395.1 uncultured Bacteriovorax sp. | reverse complement strand
GAATATGATGCATATAGAATAAAACTGGGTATTATTGAAAATAATATCTATGGTGTTGATATTCAACCAATGGCGGTGGAGATCGCACGACTACGAGCTTGGCTTGCGTTAATAGTTGAAGAACGAGATGATAAAAAGGTGCATCCATTGCCAAATCTTGAATTTAAGTTTGTAAGCGCTAATAGTTTAGAATCACTTGATGAGACACGTGATGGAGGGAGACAACTAACCATAGGTGCTGATCCTTTATTCCAAGAAAATTTGACTGCAATTCGCGTACAATACTTTACAGAAGCTGATCCAGAAAGAAAAAAAATTCTCCAAAATAGATATTACAAACTCATAAATCAACCAGGATTTTATGACATAAGAAGGATAACTCAATTAAAGTCATTTGATCCATTTGCTAACACTAAAAGTGCTTCTTTTTTTGATAGTGAGTTTATGTTTGGAGTAGAGGGCGGTTTCGATATTGTAATTGGTAACCCTCCATACATACATTTTGAAGATATGGAAGATGAAGAAAGAGATTACTACGCGAAGCTTAAGTATTACACATATACAGCTCAGGGCGATATTTATACACTTTTCTATGAACATGGTGTTACTCTTCTTAAAAGCGCTGGAGTGTTAGCTTACATTACTTCGAATAAATGGATGAGGACAGCATATGGCAAGAAGCTTCGCAAATTTCTAGTTGAAAAAACTAATCCAATAATCCTTATTGATTTGGGTGAAGGAATGTTTGAGCACGCTACTGTCGATACAAATATTTTAATATTATCTAAAGAGTTGAATAACAACAGTCTACTTGCACTTAACTTGGAGACAGAAAATATTAATCGTGAAATTAAAAATAAGGCAATTAATGTCTCCTATGCAAAAACTGATCCTTGGATTATTTTAAACCGAATCGAGAATGCAATAAAAACAAAGATTGAAAAAGCTGGAGTACCGCTAAAGTTTTGGGACATAAAAATTCAATTTGGTATTAAGACCGGACTTAACGATGCTTTTCTGATTGATGAAAATATCAAAAAAATGTTAATTGAAAAAGATCCTAACTCTGCTGAAGTTATTAGGCCCGTTCTTAAAGGTGAAAACATAAATAATCGCTCTTATAAGTTTGGAGGCACATATTTGATAACCACTCATAATGGTTACTATGATAATAATGGTAAATATATCAAAAAAATTGCTATTGATGATTTCCCGGCAATCAAAGAACATTTAGATAAATTTGAACCTAAGTTATCTAAAAGAGGCGACAAAGGCGATACGCCTTATCATTTAAGAAGTTGTGCTTATATGGATGATTTTAATAAAGTTAAAATCGTGTGGCCTGACATAGTGAGAAAATATTCTTTTGCTCTTCTAGAAAATCCGTTTCTGATTCTTAATTCAGCCTATTTGATGGTTGATATGCCAGTAGAAATTATTGGTATTCTTAATTCTAGAATTATGCAATGGTATATGAATCAAATCTCAGTAGGTTTAGGGAAAAGCTATAGATATAGAAAGCAATTTGTCGAAGAGTTCGTGCTTCCTAGCTATTCTGACAATCTCGAATTATATAATATAATTCAACAGCTCTATGATAAGAATAATTACGAAGAGATTGACTCATTTTTGATGGAATATTACCATTTTTCGAGTAGTGAAATGGAGTATTTTGTTAATTACTTATTTTAACTGAGAAAAAACCACGGTTTTATTGACTCACTGGAGCGCGTGGTTTCCACTTTTGCGATACAGCGGTGGACTTTGTTTCGCGTGGTTTTCACTCGAACTTCTCGAATTTCGGTCTTACTTGTGGGTGTTAAGCACCATACTTCATCAGTAAGCGTCAAAGCAAATGCCGGCTAGGCAAGTCATCCTCAGATTGAGAAAATAGTCAGTAAGAAACTGTCTGCTAAGAGTCCGTTGGAGGTATTAAGAGGTTTACGAAGGTCCAGGGACCTCCAATAGTGTTAAAAGCAGTACGGAATGGAAACCACGCTCTCAGAAGGCCAGTAGCTGAACTGAACCCCAAAAGTTGGACACATTAGAGTAGAATTTGAACAAAGGAGAGTCCAGTATGGGGAAAGAAACGCGCAAGAAGAGATATTACAGTCAA
>CAYWMU010000366.1:0-2150 GCA_964459395.1 uncultured Bacteriovorax sp. | reverse complement strand
CCTAAATTAACAGTCCAAGGAGAGATGATCCAACGGACCTTCGCGACTCAGGAAATTCTGCACTCCCAATGCGTGCACGTAAGTAGCGAGGCCTCTCTTCGTAAAAATAAAAAAGCGAAAATACCCTCATCTCGAATCTTTGAAAAATTTGTAAGCCTTGTTCAGGACCATTACACTAACTTTGTTTCCCATCCTGAGCTGCTAGATAGCGCCCTGGAGGCCACGCCTTATCACTACCTAAATGTGTTGCGGATAGGGTCTCGCCCTACAAAGCGCCCCGCCCAGATGGCCTCCATAACGGCCCTAAGAGCCATTCCGTGGGTGTTGTGCTGGACCCAAACTCGACTTCTTCTTCCCACTTGGTGGGGCATTGGATCTGCCTGGCAACAGTTAGCAAAGAATGAAAAAGAGGAATTGAGAAAGCTCTACAGACACGACCCCTTCTTTTCCTCCTTTGTTAAAACCTTAGGCTTCACTTTGGCTAAAGTAGAAATCAAAATTTGGAACCAATATCTTCACGCTCGTTATGGGGAGGCTGCCAAAATCAAGGTTAAAAAGTATAGAGAAGAGCTGAATCAAAGTTGTGAATTTATGAAGTATATAACAGAGACTTCTCATCTTATCCCCCATAAACTTTGGCTCGAAGAGAGCATCACCCTTAGATCCCCCTACGTTCATGTTCTTAATTTACTGCAGATAAAGGCCATGGAAGATCAGAACGAAAAACTATTAAAAGAAACATTAGTGGGAATCGCCTGCGGGATGCTGACAACCGGCTAAGATGGCAGAAGGTTCCAATTTGGAACTAACTATTTTAATTCATAACCATCTCTACAAAAGACTTTTTAGCTGACATGCACTCGTTAGGAATAAAAATAAAATCTTAAAATATTTTTCAAGCTGATTCTTTTTGCTGTACAGAAAGAAGGCAATAGTAGTAAACACGGCCTCATTAACAATTGAGGTCTTTCTACAGTTTTGTAATCTGATACTTTTTGTCAGGTCATAATTTTAGAAAAATTGTTTAAGTGGTATGTAAGCAGACGTGAGAGCCTCGTAGAATTCAAATGAATTTAAGGAACTACATGCTTCAGTCCGCTCAAAGAATATTCAGGTGTATATTAGCATTCACTTTATTGGCGCCAACTGCATTCGCTACTTCTACTGCCGTTCATTTTACATCGGCAGATGGAGTTAAGCTCAATGCCCGTCTGCTTAATTCTGCCAATAGCTCCAAAAAGAAACCTGGCATTTTGCTGTTAGAGGGGTCAGGAAAATCCTCATTGGATCAAGAGCTGGAAAGCTCTCCTTTAAATCAACTATCTAAGGTTCTTCATAATCAGAAGTATGTGGTCTTAGCCTACAACAAGCGCGGTTCTGGTGAAAATTCGACTAATGGCTCATTCTGGAAAGCTACCTTTAGCACTTATCAGGAAGATGCCCAAAGAGCTCTTGATTACCTGAAGTCTCTTAAGACTGTCGACTCAAACCGCATCTTTATTATAGGTCATGATTATGGGGGGACTCATGCTCTCAAATTGGCGGAAACCAATAAGCTTTCTGGTGTGATGCTGTTAAACACGTCTATTCGATCCGCTGCTGATCTGCAACTTGAACAATGCCGCATTCGACAGGAGCTAAAGGGCGTCAGCCAAAAAAATATTAACGACCACATTCAAACTTTAGGCCGTCATATCTCAAGGCTTAAAGAAGATACTTTTAGTTGCACAAAGCCAGAATGTGAAGAAATTGAAGGAATTCCTGTTTACCGCAAATTTCTTCCGATCCCCTGGTGGAAAGAAGTTCTAAAGTTAGATTTTACCGAATGGGCGTTAAAGTTAAAAATACCAACTTTATTTATTTATGGCACATCTGACTTTGTGATTCCAAAAACCGACTATTTCTATGTCCGGGATATCATAAGACTTCATAAACCCAGTCACATCCAAGCCATTCAAATTCAAAACATGGATCACTACTTTCTTGAACAGCCAGACATGGAAGGCAGCTATAAATATCGATCCGCGGCACTTCAGAAAAAGGAATATAAACCAATATCGCCTCACTTTGTTCGCGAGGTTATCGATTGGCTTAAAAAGCACTCCTCTTAAAAGTAGTGTCTAAAAGAAACCTTAAGATATTCACGGGAG
>CAYWMU010000365.1:0-2151 GCA_964459395.1 uncultured Bacteriovorax sp. | reverse complement strand
AAACTGCAAAAGCAGTAAAAGCTGAAACTCCTGAAGTTGCGGAAACTGTAGCAGAAGTAAAAACTGAAGAAGTGGTAGCAGAAGAGCCCAAAGCGGAAGCCCAGGCCGAAACTGAAACTGCCGGTGCTAAGGAAGCAACAGAAAAAGAGTAATTGATTACTTTTCCACATAGAGTAAAAACTGTCCGGAAACCCGGGCAGTTTTTTTTTATAAGAAATCCGCCGGCTGATGTAAGAAATCCGGCACTATCCCGTCTATATAGTATATGAATGTCCGACAGTTCCAATATCAGATCCTTTGCCTCTCCGATAAGTCATATCGGATGGCACTGTCGATCTTAAAGAATGAAGGTAATGCGAGGGATGCGTTACAGGAACTGATGGCACGCCTATGGGAAAAGCGCGAGCAACTGGATGCTATCACCAACCATCAGGCATTTGTACTCACATCGATGCGGAATCTGTGCTTTGACATGCTACGCAAGTCAATCCATACACTCGAAATTCCGGCGGACACCGAATACAACGCCCCCACCCCATATCAACAAGTAGAACAAGCCGATATGATGAACCACATCGCTAAAATGATTGATGAATTACCCGAAATGCAACGAACCATTCTACGAATGAAAGATGTGGAAGAGATGGAATTGAAGGAAATTGCCCAGATAATGTCGATGACGGAGAATGCCGTCACCGTAAACCTCTCAAGAGCACGAAAAAAACTTCGCGATATGATCATGCACAGCCAACAGAAAGAAAATACAATATATGAACGATATAGATAATCTGCTCGAGAAATACTTCAACGGCGCATCCTCAACCGAGGAAGAGAAAAAGTTGAAGAGTTATTTCAATGAGACCGGCATATTGCCCGAACATGAAATATACAAACCTCTTTTTGCTGTTTTTGACTCGGAAAGACAGATAAAAGCGCCGGGAATCGCTCTTTCGGAAAAGAATACAAAAAGGCTCTCCTTTACCCGTCGTACAATTATTTGGATAGCAGGATCGGCGGCTGTAGCACTTTTGGCTATCACACTCTCGACCTTTAACCCCTTGCAGGATCAAAATAGGGAATATGTAGTAATTGTAAACGGGAAAAAGATCTCCAATCCACATAAAGCACGGCAATATGCCGAGAACATGTTTGCAGAAGCGGAAAAGATCGTAGAAAATTCTTATCAGCCTTTCCGTGAAGCAGCAAATATGAAAGAGGAACTCAACGCCAGGAAAATTTTAAGGGAAACAGCACAAAAAATAGAGGATATAAAAACAAATAACCCATAAGTAAAATTCAAATCATTATGAAGAAATTATTTTCAATTATGCTTATCACGCTGGCATTTTCAGCTGCGGCATCAGCCCAACAGGTAGAAAAATTATTTGATAAATATATGGAAGATGTACGCTTTCAGTATATTTACGACGGATCGGATATAGATAAGAAAGAAGGTAAATGGATAAATAAAGGACAAAGAATGCTTACATTAAATGCCGCCAAAGTCGACCTGGTAAAATCGTTCTCTGATGAAGTAAACGCCGCCATAAAAAATGACGACTACAAACATACCACATTTGTGAGAAATGGAACAAACAGAGTTTCGAGTTATATAAAAGAAACGGCAAATAAGAAAGACGAATTGACAGTGATTCAAAATAATGAAACACATATAATGTTCATATGGGAATCCTATTCAAAGTGATCAACTCTACTCTACTTTTACTATAAGTTTCTGAACGGGAATAGGGCGTGAGTCGTATTCCCGCTATTTTAATTCCATTTCCGTTCTCACTTTCCGAAAACATTTCACTCATACAATTGTTTAAGATAGAGGCTAAAATCAGCAACTCTATAGTTTACAAAATCATCCTATTTCTCACAACGGCATAATACAAGTAAACTTGTCTTCTGCTCATACTGCTCAACGAAATAGTTCATAAAATATAACACGCGTGTTTTCAAATAACAAACCATATCGTGATTTCAGCGAATTCCTTTCGGCAAAATTTCCCTATAAAGTACAAAAAATATCTGTCAATGCCGGCTTTACTTGTCCCAACCGTGATGGCAGTAAAGGGCGTGGCGGATGTACTTATTGTAACAACCAAAGCTTTAGTCCCGGTTATGGTAAACCAACAAAAAGTATCT
>CAYWMU010000364.1:0-2171 GCA_964459395.1 uncultured Bacteriovorax sp. | reverse complement strand
TAGATTTGTGAACGTAAGTTCTAAGTTGAGACTCACGAAGTCCGTAGTGGAACATAACTTTTTGCTTTTCTAATAGACGAATAGTGTAATCAGAAAGCTTCTTACGTTGCATCCCGTGTTGACCTGGGCCATACGGTTTTCTTTCTAGAGCACCAGCTTTTCCAAGTCCTGGTAGTTCAATACCGAGACGGCGTTGAATTTTGAAGCGCGAGCGCCCCATGTCGATCTTTGCCATTGTGAATCTCCTTTAGGCAATATAGCGAGAAACAATAAGTTTTTAAACTTCTCCTAGGAGCCCGCTTTCCTCACTAAAAAAAGTGTTTGGTATTTATAAACAAGTTCGCCGCAACTGGCAAGCTAGAGTTGACTATATCCCTAAATTTCCTAGGGAAACGGACTTTAACCCTTAAGCTTTTTCATCAGGTTGGCCATCTCAATGGCGCTCATGGCCGCATCCCACCCTTTATTTCCGGCCTTCGTACCGGCACGCTCAATGGCCTGTTCGATAGTTTCAGTTGTAACTACTCCAAATATGGTGGGAGTACCAGTTTTAAGAGAGACATGCGAGATGCCTTTGGCCACTTCATTACACACGTAGTCATAATGAGTCGTGGATCCGCGAATGACACAGCCAAGACAAATGATGGCATCATATTTTTTAGTTTCTGCAAGGGCCTGGGCCACTGTCGGTATTTCAAAAGCACCAGGAACCCAAACTTCATCAATATTTTCAGTTTTAATGTCATGGCGTTCTAGACAATCAATGGCACCACCTAAAAGTTTACTGGTGATGAATTCGTTAAAGCGTGCTGTGATAATGGCAACTTTTAAATTTGAGGCATTCAAAGAACCTTCGATTTTCATAATTCCTCTTTATTTTACATTATTAAGTAGATGACCAAGTCTGGTTTTTTTCGTTTCAAGATATTTTTGATTTCTCTCTGCTGGAGTGATCTCTAAAGGGAAACGGGTATTTTCAATTCCCATATTTGTCAGATCAGCGAGCTTCTGAGGATTATTTGTCATAAGCTGAACTTTGTTTACTTCAAAGTAATTGAGAATTTGAACGGCCATGGTGTAGTTACGATTATCAATGGGATGTCCAAGTTCAAGATTGGCATCAACTGTATCAAAACCTTGGTCTTGTAATTGATAAGCACGAATCTTATTGAAGAGTCCGATGCCTCTTCCTTCTTGTTTAAGATAAATAACCATACCTTTGTCATTCTCAGAGATGGTTCTCAGGGCCGTATCTAACTGTTCTCCACAGTCACAACGGCTTGAGCCTAAGACGTCTCCAGTAAAACATTCTGAATGGAGTCGCACGAGTGGATTGTCTTTAAGAGAATTGAGTTCTCCTTTAACTATGGCCATGTGTTCTTCACCAAGAAGTTTTGAACGAAATATATAGAGTCTAAAATCCTCTCCGTATTTACATGGGAAGGGGATTGATTCCACTTGAGAAATGAGATTCTCAGTTTTCTTTCTGTAATTAATTAAATCTTCAATAGAGATAATTTTTAAGTCATGCTTTTTAGCAAGTTCGATGAGATCTGGAAGACGTGCCATAGTCCCATCGTCATTAATAATCTCACAGATGACGGCAACTGGGGCCAGACCACTCATCCGACAAAGGTCCACACTTGCTTCCGTGTGACCGTTACGAACTAAGACGCCACCATCTTGAGCGATAAGGGGGAAGATGTGTCCGGGACGAACAAAGTCTGTGCTGACTGTTGTAGGTTTAGAGAGAAGCTTGATCGAATGAGAACGATCCATTGCAGATATTCCGGTTGATATTTTTTCCTTGGCATCAATCGTAATAGTAAAAGCTGTACCAAGAGAAGCTGTGTTTGTTTGAACTTGTAATGGTAAGTCGTATTTCTGAGCTAGCTCTTTTGTAAGAGGAGTGCAGATGAGACCTTTACCTACAGTGGCCATGAAATTAACGGCTTCAGGGGTAATGAGTTCAGCACTCATGACGAAGTCGCCTTCATTTTCACGGTCTTCATCATCAACAACGATAATGATTTTACCTTTTTTAATATCTTCTAATGCTTCTTCAATAGTGTTTAGTTTCATGTCAGTCTTCAAACTTTGCGTTAAAATAATTCTTTGCCCATTCTTCTTTTTTAGCAGGATCAAGAAGAATGAAGTTTTCAATATACTTT
>CAYWMU010000363.1:0-2185 GCA_964459395.1 uncultured Bacteriovorax sp. | reverse complement strand
TTCAGTTGCTCCCATTAGAGAGATAAGTTCTGGAGTAAAAAAATAGCCAAGAAGGGAAATTCCAATTGCAAAAATAGTCATGCTCGAGAATGTTTGAGCTACAATAAGATCAACTTTGTCTCTTGCTCCTACTCCTGAGTATTGTGAAACAAGAACCGTCCCTGCAACTGCAAAACCTGCACCCAAAGAAGTTAGAAGAAACAGAAGAGGGTAAGAAAGGGAAACAGCTGCAACGGCGATCTCATCAATTCGTCCAACCCAAAACATATCAGTGAGCTGGTAAACTGACTGTAATACGTTTGTGAGTACGATTGGGATCGATAAATCTAAAAGGGCCCTAACAATAGGGCCCTCAGTGAAGTTCTTTTTTGTTTTTCTATGCTTTAACAATTCACTCTCTATTTGACCTTAAAATCAACTATAACTTTTCTGTCTGCTCTATCTAGTACCACATCTGCATCTAATTGGCACTTACCAGTTAAATAAAGTGTAGGTCTTCTGAAAACACGAGAAGTCCCTAAAGTACCACATTCAACTGCTCCTGATTCAGAATGGTAAACCATCTTGTTACCTTCAAGAACGAGATTAGGAATAAGTTCTGTGTGCTTATAAATAAGACGATTAACTTCCTCTACATGAGGAACTCTACGACAAGACACGCTCGGGAAACGAGGATCACCAACAGGGTAACAATGCTCAACCCAACGTGTAACTTGGTATCTTTCGTTGACTTCAACTTGGGCGTAACCAAGTGAAGACTCTGTATCCATGTAAAACTTAGCATCAGCGTAAGTGTACTGAATTGAATGAGGGATAACGTCTTCCACAACTCTTACAGTTTCAGCGGCAAAGGCAAAAGATGAGGTCATTAATACGAGAAAGAAAGATAAAAGTTTCATAGGCTCTCCTATTGTAAAAAGATATCTATTTATATCGATTTTGAGATTCTTTGTTAAGAGCTAATGACATGACGCGTGGTGCATATGAGTTTTTTTCAGACTAATTGCAATATCTCACTTAGACCTTGAGCGGTTGTTTATGAAGCCTACAAATTGCATAATTCTACTTACGTTATTTCATTTAGTTGAAGAAGAGGATTATTATGAAATCAAGAAAAATTGCAGGATTAGAAGTTAAGCCCATTGTCTTCGGCGGGAACGTCTTTGGTTGGACAGTGGATGAGAATAAAGGCTTTGAACTTTTAGACGCTTTCATTGAGCGTGGTTACTCCATGATTGATACTGCGGATGCTTATTCAATCTGGATCCCTGGTCATTCAGGAGGGGAGTCAGAAACAATAATCGGAAAATGGCTCAAGGAAAGAAATAATAGGGATAAGGTAGTGATTGCTACGAAATGTGGTTTACCTATGCCCTATGGAAAAGGGCTTTCAAAAAAATACATTAAAGAGTCGGTAGAAAAAAGTTTAAAGCGTCTTAACACCGATTACATCGATTTATATCAGGCCCATACTGATGATGAGTCCGTGGAGCAGTTAGAAAGTCTAACAGCTTTTAACGAGCTCATAAAGGAGGGGAAGGTTAGATATATTGGAGCATCAAACTTTATGAAGCCAAGACTGGAGTCTTCCCTTAAAGTAGCAAAAGAAAACGGTCTTATTGGTTATCAAACTTTTCAGCCTTGCTACAATCTCTATGACCGAGAATTTGAAGAGAATTATCGCGATTTTTGTATTGAAAATAATTTATCTGTTATTAGTTACTACTCTCTTGCCAGTGGTTTCCTCTCTGGGAAATATAAATCAATGGATGATCTTTCTCAAAGTCAACGAGGGGCCAGTGTAAGTAAGTACATGAACGCTAAAGGGGAGAAGATTCTTGAAGCTCTTGGGAAGATCTCCGCTGACACGAACCTTAGCTTTACTCAGATATCCTTGAGTTGGCTTTTATCTCAAAAAGGACTAACGGCTCCTATTGTGAGTGCGACAAAGATGGAGCAGTTAGAGGAAATCTTAAGTGCTTCTGATACAGTTTTATCTTCGGATCACTTACAAATGTTAGATGACTTAGGTTAATCTATATACTTTTCTATAAACTCAATATGCTTTGAATTAAGAAGTGTAGCGAAGTTTTTTCTTTCACCATACCTAGCATAAGAATGGACGCCAATGATTTCATCGTTGGCGTTTCTTAAACCACTTCCAGATTGCCCTGTAGCCGCAGCA
>CAYWMU010000362.1:0-2190 GCA_964459395.1 uncultured Bacteriovorax sp. | reverse complement strand
TGCGCCATCCTAATTCAGGCCAAAACTTCAATTCATCGAATAGGGAGAGATTTGATTAGTGAGCAGGAAATTAGTGATTCTCTTCTGCTCCTTGCTTCCGCTTTAATTGTTATGCCTCTTCTACCTAATGAACCTATAGATCAATGGGGTGTAATAAACTTAAAAACTATTTGGAAAATTGTTGTTCTCATCATGGCCACAGGAATGTTTGGTCATATTGCACGGAGAGCACTGGGTTATAAACTTGGCCTTCCATTAGCTGGATTCTTTTCAGGATTTGCCTCATCTACCGCAGCTATTGCAAGTTTTGGAGGTAAAGCGAAGCAAGATCCTAGATGTTTAGCGCCATCTTCAGCAGCAGCTTTATTAGCAAACCTCTCTTCTCTCTTACTATTTATAGGTGTTATCGCGACTGTTTCAAATGAGCTCTTTCAATTAATGCTTCTTCCTTTTATTGTAGCAACTCTCGCGCTCCTTTTCTTTGTCATTGTTTTGTTATCACACTATATCAAGACCAAAGAAGATGCTGCTCCTCCATCTGGAAAATCGTTCAAACTTTCCCACGCCTTGATCATCGCAATTGCTATCACATCAGTATCGTTTGTTTCAGCTTGGCTAAATGAAGTAATTGGAGGTGTTGGAGTCATTGTCACTTGTATAATCGCGGCCATGGCAGAAATCCATGCCACTGCAGCAACTCTCGCTCAGCTCACTTCAAAGGAAGTCATAAGCCTCGACATGGCACGATGGGGTGTCATTGGTGCACTGGTCTCAAGTTCTTTTGCAAAGATTGTTTTATCCTATCTGAGCGGAGGAAAGGACTACTCTCTTAGAGTGGCCACCGGTCTTATTCTGATGCTTCTTGGAGCTATAGTAGGAGTCATATTTTCTTAAGGAGAAACATGAAAAAACAAATTAATATTTCGTATTTTTTAATCGCACTATTATTTGTCATTTTCATTAGAAATCTCTTTTTGACTCCTAACTATTTCCCTCTTACCTATAGTGAATTTAAAACTCAGCTTCAAAAAGAAAATATAAAAGAAATCACTATCTCTGGTGAAAAGATTTCGGGAACTCTTCATCATCCAATTAATGGAAAAACTCATTTCACTACGACTGTTGTAGATCCTGAAATCTCTAAAGAACTAGACAAGTATAATGTAAAATATGGTCGCATCATTGAAAGCACATGGTTCACAGATCTTCTTTCACTCTTTCTTCCTATCATTTTCTTTATGGGAATCTGGTACTTCTTTATCCGAAAAGCTTTCTCTAAGAGTTTAGGTGCCGGAGGTGGCCCTGGTGGGAATTTTATGGCCATCGGAAAAAGTAAAGCAAAGATTTATGTTGAGACTCAAACCAAAGTCACTTTCAAGGATGTCGCGGGTGCAGATGAAGCGCTAGAAGAATTAAAAGAGATTATTGATTTTCTTAAGAACTCAGAAAAAATTAAGAATTTGGGAGGTAAAATGCCCAAAGGAGTTTTACTCGTTGGCCCTCCAGGTACAGGTAAAACCTTAATTGCCAAGGCCATTGCAGGAGAAGCCGGTGTTCCTTTCTTTTCAACGAATGGTGCTGAGTTCGTGGAAATGTTTGTTGGAGTTGGAGCTGCTCGAGTTCGCGACCTTTTTGAACAGGCAAAGAAACAAGCTCCATGTATTATTTTTATAGATGAACTTGATGCTCTCGGAAAAGCACGAAATCAATCCCCTATGGGGAGTAATGATGAGAAGGAGCAAACGCTTAATCAGCTTCTTGTTGAAATGGATGGTTTTGATACTCAATCAGGAATCATCATTCTCTCAGCAACGAACCGCCCTGAAATCTTAGATCCTGCTCTCCTTCGATCTGGAAGATTTGATCGACAAGTTCTTATTGATAAGCCAGACCGAAAAGGTAGAAAAGATATTCTTAAAATTCATGTGGCCAAGGTTAATCTTGATCCCGAACTTGATCTTGCAAAAATTGCTTCCCTTACTCCAGGGTTTTCAGGGGCTGACCTAGCAAACCTTGTTAACGAAGCAGCTCTAGTTGCTACTCGTGAGAATGCGACTATTATCAATCTCAACCATTTTACCAAGGCTATCGAAAGAATGATTGCGGGCCTTGAAAAGAAGAATCGCCTTTTAAATACTTTTGAACGTGAAGTTGTCGCACATCATGAAATGGGTCATGCACTAGTAGGTA
>CAYWMU010000361.1:0-2195 GCA_964459395.1 uncultured Bacteriovorax sp. | reverse complement strand
ACCGCTTGACCTTTCGAATTACCCGATATGGAGATATTTTCTAAGTATTCTGCATAATCACTATCGAAATATGGTAATCCTAAGTCCGAACACCAGATGTACCAACTTTTAAAATACCAAATTTGATGCTCATCCGAAGTGTTCCTCTTCTCTGAAATAAATTTATCAATAAATTCTATTATCTTTCTCCGAAGATTAGATGAGTTTAAAGAACTTAAGTCTCCAAGGTATCGCTCGAAATTAGAAAGATGTGAAAGAGACTTACTATACGCTGTCGTGGCCAAAAATAATTTCACGATGTATTTTAAATAACTATTTTTGAACTTCTCAAAATTAAACTTAACTCTTAATCCAATATCATCCAAGTCCCAGATATCGGTCTGAGCATGGATTGACTGGCCCCAGTGAGCTTTAACAATAAGTGGTATCTCAGGAAGAACCTTAGCATCAAATAGGTTAATCTTTTTCATTACTTCCTCCTAAGATTGCTTTTTGAAATTTCAGATGGGCCTCTCTGGCAGATTTCTCGATAAATTTGGCTGAATACTTATAAGCTTCTTTACTGTTAAGCATTCTGCCTTGAAGGTAGTTCTGCGTTTGAGTAATCATTTCTTGCTCAAAACCAAGTTCTTCAGAATACTCCCTAAATAAGTCATTCCAAGTTCTCCTTAGAGAGTGCGGAGTTACTTTCTTGTTATAAGACTTAAGAGGTATTGATCTCAGAATAAGCCCTAGGGTGTCTGAGCTAAGTGGAGTTCCAGTTGAATGGGAGACAATGAGGTACTTTGTCTTCTTTGCATTAGGGATCAATCTTCGTTCTCTAAGATACTTCGAGATGTTTTTGGATAGATCATCGTCCAGCTCTAAAATTCTTCCAAAAGTCTTAACCCGAGGTTCATCCTTTCTCGGATCATCTTTATCGTTGATTAGCCTTTCAATTGTAATTGTTCCAAAACGTCCTCTAAGTTCAACATTAGGTAGGGTTATTTTTAACAACTCACCAGCTCGAACCCCAAGCCTAATAAAAATATCGACGATAATTTGATTTCTTAATCGATCCCTCTGAATCCATGGGTTATTAGGGGAGTCTACTCTCGATACTTCGATTAATTCTTGAATGACGTTTTTATCAAGGCCAACTAAACGCTTTGAGCTACTGGGAACCTTTAATCTAGAAATTTCAGTGAGGAGGATTTTCTTTTTAGCGACAAGGTTTTTGAAATCTGGGTCTCGGTGACTTAGTTCAAGAATTTGTTGATCTGTCCAATAGTCAAAAATTCTTTTGAAGACATCCCATCTATACATATGGGTATCTTTAGACACCTCTTCCTTATAAGGGGACTTCTTTAATTCCTCCCAAAAATGGAATATGTCCCTCCCTTTAACCCTATGGATAAGACCATACCCCGACCAGTCTCCAAAAATATGATGGCCTGAGTTGAAAATACGACAGATTGCATCAGCTTCTTTTTTGAGTGTTTTGAAGGCCAGTACTGGTTTTCGACAGTGGAATAGGTAGCGGTTCAATTCCAAATGAGGAATTGCTGTCCTTGAATTAATGATAAGAACAACTCTTTCTCCAGAATCAAGGATGAGAATCTTTGTCTTTAACTGATCAAATTTTTGATTTGTAGTCATAATTGGATGAGTTTATTTAACAAAAATACTTATCCAATATATTTAGTGATTTAAGAGAAAAATAAAAAACTTATTTAACAAAAAAAGGGGCTATAAAAGCCCCTTGATATTAATAACTTAAGCTTGATTTCCACTAAGTTATTGCACAATTACTAACTTATCGGAATCAGAACGGTATATCGTCAGCAGCAAAGTTAGCATCCTGAGCAATCTGATAATCAGATGCTTGAGGTTGCGCTTGAGAATAAGAATTATCTACACTCGTTGTTCCTGAGTTTGCTGTAGCTCCACCAATAAATTGAACAGTGCTTGCCATAATCTCAGTTGTATAGCGCTTATTACCATCTTTATCATCCCAAGCACGAGTTTGGAGACGACCTTCAACGAATGCTTGGCGACCTTTACTTAGATATTGATTACAAAGTTCTGCAAGTTTTCCCCAAACAACTATACGGTGCCATTCAGTTTTTTCTTGTTTCTGACCAGACTTATCAGTCCAGCTCTCAGTTGTAGCTAGAGAGAAGTTACAAACAGCAGCTCCTCCTGGGGTGTACTTA
>CAYWMU010000360.1:0-2206 GCA_964459395.1 uncultured Bacteriovorax sp. | reverse complement strand
AAAATAATTTTATAATAGAAGAGATAAAAAATAAACAATAGAAACATCAACAAAGAATAAAACAGATAAAACTAAAAATCCTGTGGCCAAGTTCGAGGAATTCTTTAGTACCAAGTATAAAGACGCTGTATTTGAGGCTCTGGAAAAATATCCGGACCAAAAATCAGCCCTAGTGGATTATGTGGAGCTAGAGATGTTTGATCCGGACCTGGCTGACTTATTGATCGAAAAACCGGAAGAAGTGATCAAAGCTGCCTCTAAAGCTATTGAAAACATTGACCCTCTTCGAAAGAATGCTGAACTGCATATTCGTTTTGAAAATGTGCGTAACAACATTCCTTTACGTTTTTTACGAAGTAAATATATTGGAAAATTGGTAGCAGTGGATGGAATCGTTCGTAAGACAGATGAAATCCGTCCACGTATTTTAAAGGCCATATTTGAGTGCCGCAGTTGCATGCGACTGCATGAAGTGCAACAAAAAAGTAATCTCATTACTGAACCCGCACTCTGCCAGGAATGTGGAGGTCGTACATTCCGTATCCTGCAGGAAGAATCTGAATTCCTGGACACCCAATCCACCAAGGTTCAAGAACCCCTTGAAAATCTTTCAGGAGGTGAGCAGCCTCGTCAGATAAACGTGGTGCTTGAAGATGATTTGGTGGACACTGTAACACCAGGAGACGTGGTTCGAATAACAGGGACCATGAAAACAGTTCGAGATGAAAAAACCAAACGTTTCAAGAATTATATCTATGGTAACTATATTTCAGCCTTGGAACAGGAATTCGAAGAGTTGCAGATAAGTCCAGAAGATGAAGAACAGATTAGAGATTTGGCTGCTAACCCTGATGTCTACAACAAAATCATTAATTCAACTGCACCCTCCATCAAAGGTTACAGGGAAGTGAAAGAGGCTATTGCCCTTCAATTGTTTGGTGGATCTGCTAAAGAGTTGGAAGATAAAACTAGGATCAGAGGAGATATTCACATTCTTATTGTGGGAGACCCGGGAATTGGTAAATCCCAGATGCTTAAATATGTCTCTAAACTGGCACCACGAGGAATTTACACCAGTGGTAAAGGAACCAGTGGTGTGGGACTGACTGCTGCAGCAGTAAGAGATGAATTCGGTGGTTGGTCTCTTGAAGCCGGTGCACTAGTTCTGGGTGATAAGGGTAATGTTTGTGTTGATGAGTTGGACAAAATGCGGCCAGAAGATCGATCGGCAATTCACGAAGCACTGGAACAACAAACCATTAGTATTGCAAAAGCCGGTATTATGGCTACTTTAAACTCACGTTGTTCTGTTTTGGCAGCGGCAAACCCCAAATTTGGACGTTTTGATCGTTATAAATCAATAGCAGAACAGATAAATCTACCTTCTACTATCTTATCACGTTTTGATTTGATATTTGTGGTTGAAGATAAGCCAGATATGGAAAGGGACAGTGCATTGGCCAGTCACATTCTAAACATTCACCGAGATACTTCCATACCTTATGAAATAGATCCGGAACTCCTTAGAAAATACATTGCTTATGCCCGGAGAGAAATACGCCCCCATCTCACTAATGAAGCTATGGATGTTCTTCGAGAGTTCTATGTGGGTATGCGTGGAGGAGCCTCAGATGAAGACTCACCAGTACCTATAACTGCCAGACAATTAGAGGCACTGGTCCGTCTGGCTGAAGCAAGCGCTAAAATCCGATTAGGAGATGAAGTTACTGCAGATGATGCGAAACGTGCTGTTAATCTCCAAGAAAAATGTTTAAAACAAGTAGGGTATGATCCAGAGACTGGTAAAGTCGATATTGACAAGGTTGAAGGACGAACACCTAAATCTGATCGGGACAAAATTAGAGTGGTTCAAGAAATCATCAAAGAGCTTGAAGAAGAGTATGGAGGGCGAGCTCCCACCAATATACTTATAACTGAAATGCGAGATAGATACAATATGAGCCAGGAAAAGGTTGAAGACCTGATCCGCCAGTTAAAACGAAAAGGAATTATTTATGAACCTCAGCAAGGCTATCTTAGGGTTGCATGAGCTTTAAACATCTTAAATTTTTCTTTATTCAATTAAATTCATTTAACGACTTTTATTAGAATTTTATTTAAGGAGGTATTGAATATGAGCGATTATGAAGAATTACTGGATAGGGCTATTGAACAGATCCCCCCACAATCCAGCCAAACCAAAAGG
>CAYWMU010000359.1:0-2214 GCA_964459395.1 uncultured Bacteriovorax sp. | reverse complement strand
ATATCCCCTCTAAGGAAAAAGGCACCCGCACTAGCACTTGCTGTTACTCCAATCATAAAGTTTGAAGTCGCAGATGAAACTTTCAAGGGAAGTTTCATAACTCCATCCATGGCCATTACCTTAAAAACGCCACTGCCTATTCCCAGGAGTGCAGATAAGGAGCCAGCAAGAGTCATAATAAATATGCCAAGAGGAAGGTTTGGAACGCCATAATTAGTGAGAACACCATTAACAGGGTAACTACTTCCTAATTTCAGGCTTTCAGACCAAGGATGATTCTCTTGAGTGAGTGAATCATTCTTTCTTCTAAACATGGCGTAAGACGAATAAAGAAGAAATGAACCAAAGAGAATAAAGAGCCAGTTATTTTGAATCTTAGAGGCGATGAGGAAGCCTACAATAGCACCAAAAACTGTTCCAACTTCTAGAACAACAGCGAGACGTAGATTAGTGAGATGATCTTTAAGAAATGAAGCTGCTGCACCAGAAGAAGTAGCAATAATAGAAACCAAACTAGCAGCAATGGCATAACGAATATCGATGCCAAACAGTAGGGTAAGAGTTGGAATAACGATGATTCCACCTCCTAGACCGAGAATAGCCCCGAGAAAACCTGCAAAAATAGATATTAACATCATGATAAGTGAGTCCATTGGTGCATTATGCTTAAAAATAATGAGTCGAACAATCTTTCCTCTTAGATTTTATTTGCCGCATAGTGTAAAAAGGGGGTTAGGAGGAATTATGTATGAAGGATTTGAGCATGGAGTTAGTTGAGCTTTTTGATTTAAGAAAGGCCAAACTTCGTTATGAAAAAGATTTAACTCAAAAGGCCAATGAGGCCCAAAAAGATATAAGACTTTTAACAGTCATGTTTCGCGATGGGATTCCCAGTCTTCAAGTCAAAATCGATGAGGGAGAGCATATTATTTGGCAAGCTGAAACAGGTAGCCTCTTATATTCAAACGGCAAATCGAAAATTCTTTTGGAGCAAGCTTCTAAAGAAGTTCAAGTCAAAGCGCGTCCTTTTTTATTTGAAATGGTTACCCAAGCAAAAAATTTCTATCTCTAGGAAATTCATTGGGCTAACATAGACTCATGATTAAATGGAATGTTGACCCTGAGTTACTTAGTATTGGCCCTTTTTCGATTCGTTACTACTCTCTGATGTTTATCATTGGTTTTATTACCATGGGTGAATACGTTAGTCGTCGTTTCAAAGCTTATGGAAAAGATCCTCAACTTGTTTCAAGCCTTACAACTTATATTATTGTAGGAATGCTTATTGGTTCCCGTCTTGCTCATTGTTTCTTCTATGAGCCGCAGTATTATCTTTCTAATCCGTTAGATATTCTAAAAATTTGGGAAGGTGGTCTTGCGAGCCACGGTGGTTATCTTGGAGTGATTATCGCAGTGGCGATCTTTATTAAGAAGAACTCAGAGCTTAATTACTGGTGGTTGATGGATGTTATTGTGGGGCCTTGTCTTTTTGTAGGAGGTCTCATTCGTATCGGTAACCTCTTTAACTCAGAGATCATTGGCGAGCCTACCAATCTTCCTTGGGCCTTCATTTTCGAGAGAGTGGATATGATTCCTCGTCACCCTGCTCAAATTTATGAATCGATTGGTTACTTCTCGATTGCTGCTTTTCTAATGTGGTTTGAAATCAAAAAGAGTAAGCAGTTTAAAGCGGGAACAAATATTGCTATCGGTTTTATCATCAGTTTTACTTTTAGATTCTTAATTGAGTTCTTGAAAGGTGAACAGTCAACACTTGAACTTTTCTCTTTTATCAATATGGGTCAAATTCTTAGTCTTGCCTTGGTGGCCTTTGGATTTGTGCTGTTATTATTTGTTAATAAAAAAGCTCATTAAATATCTTCCCATAATAAATGCCCCAAGTCCTAGTAGGATTTGGGCGCATAAATAATATGCAAAAAATAAGAGGTTCTTTTCTAATAGCTCAATCATTTGATAATTGAATGTTGAGTAGGTTGTAAAAGAACCTAGAAACCCCACAACAAGTAGTAAGATTAAGTTCCCATTGGGTATCCTGCTGAAGTAGTAGGTCACCACACCGCTCAAAAAACAGCCTGATATATTTACAATAAGAGTACTGACGGCTGTCATTGAGAAAAACTGCCCTATGCCGTAGCGGGCCAGAGCACCGAGAGAACCACCAAGAGCTACTAATATGAAATTCATATATTAAGA
>CAYWMU010000358.1:0-2221 GCA_964459395.1 uncultured Bacteriovorax sp. | reverse complement strand
AACTTTGATTAAGTGAGACTGCATGAAGAGAAAGAACCCACGCATCTTATCGAAGTCTCCCTCGAGAGTAACCAGCTGAGAGTAAAACTCACGAAGTTGCTTTTTACCGAATATATCGGCAAGATAAAAAGCATCAAGCCTCTCAACCGCAAGAAGGGCCTCTACTTGAGATAGACTTACTTCCTTAACCTGGGGATAATTTAATTTAAGTAAACAACAAGAATTATAGAATTGTTGAAACGTATTCTCTAAAGAATTAAGCATCCAGGTTTTAGCGTCATAACTTAAAGGGAGACGAACAAATGCGGCAGTAAAATCGAGGAGCTTGGCCGTTTCCCAAAAACGGGGTGATTCAACTTGAAGAATTCTTGCTTTCTTCTCTTTTACGAGCTTCTTGAAACTAGCATTCTCTGATTCAAAGTTCAGGATGATAAAACGGTTATCCAGTTCTAAAGAGATTAGTTTTTCAAGGATCTCGCTATTAAGTTCTTGGGCCTGATGGATAAAGAAAGACTCTGAAGAACTAAAAAAACTAAGTGTCATGAATTCATTTTCAATCCATTCATGAGTAACTTCTGAAGCAAGTTTATGATGAACAGTAACAGATAATGATTTTAAGAGATGATCTTTAATCAACTTGAGAGATTGAAAATCAAACGTATTCAAAACGATCACTCCGCTGGCATTTTCCAGATGATCAGTCTTAACAGATGAAAAAAAATCCCAAATTTGCCACTTAGAAAGCATAAAGAATAAGGTCTCTGATAGTTTCAGCAGCCACTTCTGCCATTGATTTTATTTTTTTTCTTTGTACACCACTATTCTGTGTGGCAAGAACTTGTACCCCTTCATTATCCATAAGCTCTCTTACATAACTTTCAGACAAGGGAAGGATTTCGTTTAAGATAATTCGCGAGCTCGCAGGTATCTGAGGAGAGATCTCTGAATGAAATAAGCTCAACTCTTCTTCAGTTGGTTTCTTAATAAGTACGACCTGCAAATAAAGCTGAACACTGGTACTTCCAGGAATATAAAAGTTTTGGCGTTTATCACCTATAGCATCAGGAGCCTTACTTTTGGCGACTCGAATACTCCCAGAGCGAAGAGTCTCGTTTAATTTTTCAGGAGACCTAATGATTCCCATTAAAACGGCATCTGTTTTATTTGAATAACCACTAGTAAGTTTTAAACCGGAGAAGCTCATCAACTGAAGGTAAGTCTGCTGAGTAAAATCTGGGCCTACGGATGCTAAGTTTGAGTAATTATAAAACATAGGAACAGATAGAGATGAAATCCCATATTGGGATAGCGGATTATTCGGATGCCCATAACGGTAACCGCTACAACCGAGAATAAACAAAAAAACGAGCAGAATTCGCATAGAAAAGCTATACCATGGACAAGTTAGATGAGCTAGGATACTCATAAAAAAGATGCTAAAAAAACTTTCCTTATCAGGGTTTAATTACAAGGACTTAGACAGGATCTCCTCCTCCGATTATAAACGTAAGGAGGACGTCTATTCTTTTTACCAAACTTTCGATTTCCTGGGACTTTTGAAAAAATGGCCAGATATAGTTGGCCCCCAACTAGCAAAGGTCACCTCCCCTATAAAAATTAAATTTGGCGACTTGGTAGTCGTAACGATTCATCCTAGTTATTCTCATGAACTCTCTTACCATGCTGACCCGATCAAGACTGCCATCTTTAAGGAATTTCCTGAATTAAGAAACGTCATCAAGAACATAAGTTTTATGGCCATGCCCCATTTCTTCCAGCAGAAAAATATGATCGAGAAGAATGAAGAAATTAAAATTCAGCAAAATACACTCCACCCTCAATCTCCGCAATATCGAATGCTCTACGCTAAAGCACAGAAAACTTTTGAACATATTGAAGACGAAGAGTTAAAAAAGACTCTGACAAATATTTATATTCAAACTTCACGATAAAACTTTATTATCGCAATCTTATCCTGAACAATTATTGATGAGAGTATAAGGTCGGGCCTATATTTCTCAATTTCTTTGAGTAGTCCAGGTTCATTCTTAATAACCACCCATGCACTTCCTGAAGGAGTCAGGGCCGTGGAGAATAAAAGCATTAGTTCTTTCCATGAATCAATTTGAAAAGAGCGGCATATCCCTCGATTCACATTCTTATTAAGCTCCCCTTTTCCTGGTAAATAATAAGGGGGGTTAGCAACAATTAAGTCATACTT
>CAYWMU010000357.1:0-2221 GCA_964459395.1 uncultured Bacteriovorax sp. | reverse complement strand
TAGATATCAGGAGGATATAAATGAGCTATGGATTAGGTGCCTATAAAAAAACTTCAGTTGAAACTGCTAGTAAAGAGCAAATTCTTCTTATGCTATATCAAGCGGCTATTAAGCATTGTAAAAAAAGCATTGAAGCTATCGAACAAAATGATCTCGCGAAAAAAGGGGAGCATATTGGAAAACTTCAAGACATTATCGTCGAGCTATCAAACTCTCTAGACTTTGAAGTTGGAGGAGAAGTTGCCAAGGAACTTGCATCTCTTTATGACTACATCCTTTATGCTACAACTCAAGCCAACATTAAACTAGAGAACTCCCATCTTCATAGCTGCCTAAGAGTACTTAATACTCTTTATGAGGGATGGACAGAAGCAGTTAAAAGTCTCAAAAACCAAACCCAGAGTGCTTAATGAATAAATTTATCGAACTATTGCAAGAATATCTCATCAAAGCGATTGAGCTCACTGAAACGATGATCAAGAGTGATTACTCGGACACGGACACCATTGCTTTAATGACCCAGAACCGTGAAAGACTCATGCACATTATCGACCAGATTGCTTCTTATATTGTTTGGGATGAAGTCAGTGATGAAGATAAGAACCACCTTAACAATCAAATCAACTTTATTAAAAAGCTAGATGAAGAGTTACTTGTAAACTTACAAAGCTATAAGCAAGAAGTTCAAGCCGATATTAAAAAAACCTTTCAGAGCAAAGAGAGTATCAAAGGCTACAACTTAAACGATTTAAAATGAAAAAAATTTTAATCACTCAGCTGGATTCTAGTTACTTTGTAAATGAAACCTTGAGTTTACTCGAAAGGCATACTCTCACTCTGAGAGAGATGGATATTACTATTCTATGTCAAAAAGAATCTATCGAAAAACTTTCTCATTTTGGCCTACCTGAATCCAAAATTGTAACCGATATACAACAAATAGCTGATGAGAGTTTTGACCTCTGGATAAACTTAACAATTTTCAACTTCAATCAAACACTTATTCAGCTCATTGATTCTCCTCTTAAAAAAGGACCTTGGCTGTCCAGTGATGACTGGTCTGTTCACCTGTTGATGGTGAAAGAAAAGTCTCTTTATCTTAACCTTCACCTCCAAGACATTTATGCTGGAGTTTTGGGCCTACCTAAGGTCGCTCTTCCTACTAATCAACAACGAATAAAAAAAATAATCCTTGGCCACTTTAAACCCCAAACGATGAGCTTTCAGGAACTGACTTCTCTCATCAGTAATTTAAAGAGGTCGTACCCATATATTCATTTCCAAACAGTTGATGAAGTTGACTACCTAGAATCTCATCAAGATAGTCTCTACTTTGGCCCGGCGACTATTGAGGCCATTAAGCTTTGTGAGTCTGGTGCAAGATCCGTTTTCGTAAGTAATTACTTTACTGGTATGAATCTCATTCCTTACAAAGAGGATTGTCTTTACGTTACCACTCACGGGGAAAACATTAATGCCTCAAGGATTGAACCTTTTGTTCATTTTGCTCTTTCTTCCCAAGGCTCCCTTCCTCAAACAGGTTATTCCTTGTATCAGTCAGAACTGACATCTGCTGGATTGGTCTTTAACTCCTTAAACCAGAGCGACTACCATTTTGCTGCTTATCAAGCATTCTTTGTATTCTGGTCATATCTATTAGGACAGCAGGATGTTGAGCTCAACTTCACTCATCTGAACAAGATTTATACTCAGCAATTTAAGAACTTTTATGATTGCCTAGATAAGATATCCCAACTCAATCGTTACGCCCTTCTGCACGCTCAGTTAATTTCTGAAGAACTGGCCAAAGATGAGTCCCAATTGCCTGTCATCCAGGAAAGCCTTGTTAAAATACTGGATGTTGAAAAAAGCTTGGATCATTTCTCAGCGGCTCAATTATGGTTCAACCCCTTATACAAATTCTTCCAATACCGTTTGCAACAACTAGATTTAGAGCACTTAGTTAAATCAAGTGAAGAACGTTACTTTCTCTACTTAGAAATTCAGCAGTCCATTGAAGCTTTGAAGGAATTATTTGCTGTGACATTGAAACAAAATGAGGTTAGCATCAAATAATGATGCAAGAACTAACTAAAGATTCTCTCAGTCATTCTTCTCTAGTCCTCGTTGAAGAAATCATTGCCGTCATCTTTGATTGGATTAACGCCAACTCTGACTTTTCCTCGATCTCAGATCTCGAAAGAAACCGTCAACTTGGCAT
>CAYWMU010000356.1:0-2222 GCA_964459395.1 uncultured Bacteriovorax sp. | reverse complement strand
AGTATATTAGCACTATAAGATTCAAAAGAGATTAAAAATTTTAATTGTAGTAAGAGAAGAGTTACTTCGTTTTCAATATAGAACCAACCTAAACTCTTCTCACGTTTCTCAATTTAAATTTGCATTTTAGAAAAGCTTTCATTACTTTTCATTACTTATAATATGCAAGCCCGAGAAACGTTAGTTACTCGGGCTTTTTTTATGACTAAAATAAAACAATGATATGACAACAGAAAAGGTATTTTCAACTATCAACTATGACGGAAAAGATGCTCAAAATGCAACTTTTTGGAAAGATTGCTATCATCAAGAAGAGGTATCAATGGAGGATTTAAAAGAAAAACAATGGTATGTATACCGTGTTAAATTTGATGGATTGAAGCCTATTCAGATAACTAAGAAAACAAAAATTTAACGAGCTTCCGGAAAGCTCCTTTCTTTAATTTAATAATTAATAGTAATTATGGCAAAGTACAACATTAAAAGAGAACCAGTGGTTAAGAAAACTACTACTCATCAGGGAGGAACTGGATTTACTCAGGCTCCTGAAAACGAACTTATAGGTATGCTTGCAACAGGTCTTGACAATACCTTTTATGAAAAAGAATCTGAAAGAACTAAGCGTTTTGCTGAAGTCTTCAATGCTATTGCGAGAAAAAATAAAACTTTCGCAGCAAAGGCTCTTGTTTATGCTCGTACTGTATTTGGACAGAGATCTATTACTCACTTCGGTGCTGTAGAACTTCTTCCTCACCTACAGGGAGATCCTCTTGGAAAGAGATTCTTCTCTAAGAGAAGCAAGAAAGGAAATATCGGTGGTATCATATATCGTCTTGACGATATGGCTGAAATCCTTGCTGCATACATGGTTAAAAATAAGATTGCTTCTGATGCAGTTTGGACCGTTCCAAACTCTATAAAGAAGGGATTCAAAGATGCAATCGAACATGCCGATGCTTATGAACTTGCTAAGTACCAGATGAAGAGCAGAGGAGTATCCCTTGTGGATATTGTGAACCTTGTTCACCCAAAGGAAACTTCCATAAATGGATATGTAAATATTCCAATGGAAACTTACCTAAAGGCTGTTAAAGGTACTAAGTTTGAAAAAATGCCTCTTGAAGGTGTTCAAGGAGATCCAGTTAATGGTCCTCAGGCTAACATACCTGCACTTAGAGCTCTTGTTCTAGGTATTCTAAAACAATTCAACACTGTTGAAGATAAGAATACTGAAGCAGGAAAGGATATTTCTGAAAAGGTAAAGGCTGGTATTATGGATAAGGATGAAGCTGCACAGGCTCTTGTTGAAAAGAAAACTGATAACTACAGGGATCTTATCAAGACCAAGAAAATTGGTTACCTTGCACTTCTAAGAAACCTTAGAAATATAATCAAGACTGAAGATGAATCTCTACTTGATGAAGCTTGCGATCTACTTGTTAACAGGGATTTCATTAGAAAGTCTCTAGTATGGCCTCACCAGATTGACCTTGCTCTTGAAGTTATGCTTCTTGAGTTCTCTGGAAGATCTCTTGGTAAGGTAACTAAGGCTCTAGATATAGCTTATGAAAACTCTATTCCTAACCTAGAAAATCTTCTTCCTGCTGGAAGAACTGCAGTTGTATTCGATACATCTGGATCTATGGGTTCTAACTGGAAAAAAGTAGCTATTGGAAAAGGTCAGGGTATCAACAAGCAGCCTGTTGAAAAAGCAGCTCTTGTTGCAGCTACATTTGCTAAAGGTATTTATGGAGACGTATATCATTTTGCAAACCATGCAGAAAAGATAACTGGCTGGAATCCTAATGATTCTATTAATACTCTTAAAAGACATTTTATGTCTTTCGTAGGAAGAGCTGGTCACGGTACTGAATTCGGTGCTTGTTTCAATCTGTTCGCAAGAACTAATGAAAAGTATGACCGTGTAATCATCATATCTGACGAACAGGATGGCTACGGCAAGACTGAAAGCGATATGAAGGCTTACACTCAGAAATTCGGTACACCTTACGTATACATTATCAACGTATGTGGATATGAAAACGTAGGAATGAAGCCTGGTCAGAGAGTATTCCGTCTATACGGTTACACTCAGGATATTTACGAACACATAAATAAAGTAGAGATTGATCCAAAAGTAATCATTAAGGCTATTAATGAAATACAAATCTAATTAAAAGGAAGCTTCGGCTTCCTTTTTTAGTTTAGTAAAGCTTGTATTA
>CAYWMU010000355.1:0-2222 GCA_964459395.1 uncultured Bacteriovorax sp. | reverse complement strand
TCATCGCTCCACGAATTTTGTTTTTTAATTTAACTTGAGCTTCTGTGAAGTCAGCAAGACGAAGAAGTACAACTTCAAGAGTACCGGAAGCTTCACCTGCTTCAACCATATTGATAAATACCGAGTTAAAAACTTTCGGATGATCTTGAAGTGCCTTGGCAAGGCTTGAACCTTCGTTAACTTTTTGGCGGAGATCTGCAAGAACTAAGCGGAGGTTAGCGTTATCTACTTGATCTGTAAGTGCTGCAAGAGCTTCAACAATTTGAATTTTAGCGCGAATGAGTGTGGCCAGCTGTCGAGTCATCATTGCTAGATCATCAACAGGAACACTTCCTCCTAAACGGAAAAGACTTGGTTTGCCTGATGTTCCTTGGGCCTTTTGCTCTTTGATTTCAATGAGCATGATCCCCATGGATTTAACTCTTTGCTTAGCGGCTACCATGCTCTCAACGTTGAGAGTGTTTTTTACTTCTTTTCCTGTTCTATCTAATCCCTTATATGAGTAAATCGGCATTAATTGGCCTCTTCAGAGTTAATAGCTCTCATAACTTCATCTACAGAAGTTATTCCTTCAAAAATCTTATCAAGGGCATCGCCTCGAAGAGTTCTCATACCATTTCTGATGGCAGCTTTTTTGATGGTAGCGGCATCAGCTTTTTGAATAATAAGAGCTCTGATTTCATCATTTATAAGAAGTAGTTCTGACACCACTGTTCTTCCCGCATAGCCTGTGTTGCTACACTTTGCACATCCAACAGGCTTGTAAATAGTTGGCTCTGTAGGAAGGTTATCAATATCAAGAACGACTTTCTCAAAGTCAGTGAGCTTAGCCGCTTGCTTACATTCATTACAAAGAGTTCTTACAAGTCGTTGTGCTAGTACTCCAACTAATGAAGATGAAATGAGGAAGGGTTGTACTCCCATATCAATAAGTCGAGTAGGAGCGGAGGAAGCATCGTTTGTGTGAAGGGTTGATAATACAAAGTGACCGGTTAATGAAGCGTTAATGGCCATTTCAGCAGTTTCCTGGTCACGAGTCTCTCCCACCATCACTACGTCAGGGTTCTGACGAAGAATTGAACGAAGAGCGACTGCAAAAGATAGATCAATTTTATGATTCACTTGAATTTGAGAAATCCCAGGGATTTCATACTCGACGGGATCTTCCACTGTGATAATCATTTTATCAGGAGAATTAATTCTATCGAGAATCGCAAAGAGAGTTGTGGTTTTACCGTGACCTGTAGGACCTGTAACGTAAAGAACTCCATGCTTATGACCTGAAAGCTCTATAAGACCATCGAGAACTTTTCCTCTGAAACCTAAGGTTTCAAGTTTAAGGGCCATGTTATTCTTTTCAAGAATACGCATAACAATTCGCTCTCCTGACTGAATCGGAATAGTGGAGAGACGAATATCGATATCCTTACCGGCAATTTTAATTTTAATACGACCATCTTGTGGAAGGCGCTTTTCTGCAATATCAAGCTTTGCCATAACTTTAATACGGCTTGATACAGCGGCATGAGTTTTTTTAGGTTGTCGTAAAATTTCAGTCATCACCCCATTGATACGGAAACGGTAAACCGTCTCTTTATCGTAGGGTTCGATGTGAATATCTGATGCGCGCTCTTTTACAGCACGGAAAATAATAGAATTCACGAAGCGAATAACTGGAGCTTCATCAGCTGTAGCATCAAGAATATCAATAGGACCTTCAAGGTCCATTGTTTCTTCGAAAACTTCATCCTCAATAGAATCTACAATGTTCCGATTGGCCTTCTCATAGACTCTATTAATTGCATCTTCTAGACGGGCAGGAGTTGTACAAATGATTTTAATTTCTTTTTTAAAGATCATATGAAGATCATTAACAACATTGTAGTTGAAAGGATTACTCATGAGCACAGTCACGGAGAAATCTGTTTCAAAGCATGGAAGAATTTGGTGATGTTTAGCGTAGTTAATGGAAAGATCTTTAACTAGGTTAGGGTCAATTTCATCAACCTTGATATCAACTTGATAAGGTATATCAATTTGAAGACAAACAATTTTAATGAGGTCGTGAGGCTGAATATAATTTTTTTCAATAAGTATATCGCCGAGTAATCCACCGTTGAGCTCTTGATACTCAAGTGCTTCATCTAATTGATTGCGCGTCAGGTGCGTATTTTTGATGAGAAGTTCACCAATCTTTTCTTTGGATTGTTCAAAACTCCCTA
>CAYWMU010000354.1:0-2278 GCA_964459395.1 uncultured Bacteriovorax sp. | reverse complement strand
CAGCTTTGGATTTACCAGCTGCATTAGATAGGACCTTATTCCGGTAATACCTGTTGACCCGTTGGCGTCTCTCGACATTTCCGGGCAGCAGCGTTTATCTGTGCAGGAGCCTCACCTAACGAAATATTCCTCTACTATTCTATTATATATAACCTTCGGGGATATTGCCATTATTTTTTGTAAAGGAAGGCTACGCTCCGATTATTGGGCAAAAGGGCGGAAATCCCCCCATGTTTCCTGAACAATGTTCCTTTAAACAATATCACACACCCGTCTTTAGACTTTAACACCATGATTCTTTAGGAGTAATAAATATTAAAAACTTCTGTAACTGCGCAAATATGCGCTTTTTTTATGTAAAAAACACTTGCAAAAATAAATTATATAGTGTATAATATATGGTGTTAAATGGTGTTATAAAGGAGGGTTATCATGGCTTATTTCCTTAAAAAATCAAACCTTAAGAAAGGAGTTTATCTGCAGATTTATGAATCCTTTTACAATCCCGATAAAAAGGGAACAGCCCATAAGTCTTACAAAGCCCTTGGCTATGTGCAAGACCTTATCAAGACCGGTATCCCTGATCCAATTGCCCATTATACCGAAGTTGTCAAACAGATGAATATTGAAGCAAAACGCATTAAAGAAGAAAATAAAGCAAGGCAGATTGCCAAATCACCGGAAAGGCATCTTGGGTATTTCCTTTTGCAAAATATTTATAATAACCTGCACGTGTCCAACTATTTGGATTTGATGCAATCCGTTAGAAACTTTCGTTTCAACCTTTCTGGCCTGATAGAAGCCCTAATATACAGCAGGGTGATTGACCCGTGTTCCAAAAGCAAAACTTGCCATGATATCCTACCTAAATTGTATGAAGCCCACGGACTTTCTTATGATCAGATCCTTGATGGAGTGGAGTATATGGGTAATGAATACGAGAAAATTATCGAAATTTTCAACCATCAGGTTAACCTTAAATATCCTCTTGATACATCTACTGCTTATTTTGATTGCACAAACTTTTATTTTGAAATAGATAAGGAAGATGAATTCCGAAGAAAAGGACCTTCAAAGGAAAATAGGCATGACCCCATTATCGGCCTTGGGCTACTATTAGATACAAACCAGATACCCATAGGAATGAAACTCTATCCCGGTAACGAAAGTGAAAAGCCCGTTATACGGGAAGTCATAAAAGAACTTAAGGATAGAAACCAGATAACTGGCAGGACGGTACAGGTCGCTGATAAAGGCCTTAACTGTACGAACAATATCGTCAATGCTTTGAAAAACGAGGATGGCTACATATTTTCAAAATCAGTAAAACAATTACCCGAAGTGGAAAAGACATGGGTGCTTTTAGAAAATGGTTATAAAAAAATTACTGGCCATGATGGTATGGTACTTTATTGGATTAAGGAATGCATAGATGAATTCCCTTATACATATACGGATGAAAACGGGAAAAAGCATGCCTTAAGATTAAAAGAAAAAAGGGTCGTTACTTACAATCCTAAACTTGCGGAAAAGAAAAGATATGAAATAAACAAGATGGTTGAAAAGGCAAAGATGTTAAAAGCGTATAAAGCAAAGAAAAGTGAATTCGGTGAATGCAGTAAATATGTTATCTTTGGATGTGCCGATAGAAAAGGGAATGACATAGAGGGTAAGGTGAAGGTGTCTATTAATCAGGATGCCGTTTATAATGATTTAAAGTTGGCCGGTTATAACCTTCTTGTTACATCAGAAATTAAAATGAAAGCAAAGGATATATACAGTACTTATCATAATTTATGGAGGATTGAGGAATCCTTTAAAGTAATGAAATCCTATCTTGATGCACGGCCTGTCTATCTACAGAAGATAGCGTCAATCCATGGGCATTTCTTGATCTGCTATCTGTCTGTGCTTTTAATAAGGCTTTTGCAGTTTAAGGTGCTGGAAAATAAATATTGCACGGAAGAACTTATTAGTTTTATTAGAACATTCCGTGTTGTGGAATTAGAACGGAATAGGTATGTAAATATTACGTCCTCATCTAAATTTATAAAGGGTTTATCAGCAGAGTTGGGACTACCCATTGTGTTCCATTTCAAGGATAATCAAGATCCGCCCGAGAGTGAGCTTTGCCCAGTTGGGCATAAGCGAATGGCCAGCCCTATTATCCTCAGGCCGATAGCTTTTGGAGATGGCCGCATCGGAGTCCCTCTAATTATTCGGTTGAGATCTGAAACGTTGAATCAAGTTGAGCTGAAGATCAAAGGAAAAGTTGTAG
>CAYWMU010000353.1:0-2281 GCA_964459395.1 uncultured Bacteriovorax sp. | reverse complement strand
TATCTCTCTCTTGTTTACTGTGTAGGGCATGCTGTTCTTGCTATTTGGGAAACTGAGTACGGTCTTTATGCAGGTCTTGGACTTATTGCTTTAGGGTCTGGTGGAATTAAGCCTTGTGTTTCGGCCCACGTAGGGGATCAGTTTAAGGCCAATCAGCAGCATCTTTTGAAAAAAGTATATGAACTTTTTTATTTCATGATTAACTTTGGATCTTTCTTTTCAACTCTTATTACACCTTGGACTCTTGATAAGTATGGCCCTTCCATTGCTTTTGGGATTCCGGGTATCCTTATGTTTATCGCTACTTTTATTTTCTGGTTGGGAAGAAATGAATTTGTTCATGTTCCTCCTACAAAATCAGACGGTCATGGGTTGGTTCCAGTAGTCATTTCTGCTTTCAAAAATAGAAATTCAAGAACACCAGGAATGAAGTTTCTGGATGGTGCCATCAAGGAGCACTCGCAAGATCAGATTGAAGCGGTGAGGGCAGTTTTTGATATCGCTAAACTCTTTGCTGCTATATCTGTATTTTGGGCCCTATTTGATCAGCATGGCTCAAGTTGGATTATTCAGGCCATGAATATGAATCTCGTCTTTATGGGAGTACAGTTTTCGGCGAGCCAGATCGCTGCATGGAATCCCATTATGGTAATGGGACTTATCCCATTCTTTTCTCTTATGGTTTATCCTTTCTTTGAAAAGATGGGGATTCATATGTCAGCTCTTCGACGTATGACTTGGGGGATGTTTACGGGTGCCATTTCATTCTTTATTATTGCGATGATTCAGGTATGGATGGATTCTTCAGACGATAAGATAAATGTCATGTGGCAGTTCTTCCCATATCTCGTTATTACTATGGCCGAAGTGATGATCTCTATCACAGGTCTTGAATTTGCTTATACTCAGGCCCCACGTTCAATGAAATCTTCCATCATGTCGATTTGGCTATTAACAGTCTTTTTTGGAAACTTGATTACCGCCTATGTTGCTGAGATTAACGTCTTCCCAGTGGCATCGTCAGGATATTTCTTCTTCTTTGCGATCTTGATGGCACTCTTTGCAGTGGTCTTTTGGTGGATGGCCAAGAACTATAAAATGAAAAATTATATGGAGTCTTAAAAAAAAGCCCCTCTAGAGAGGGGCTTATTTTTAATCTTCTATCAGAGCTTGAGGGAAGTTATTTGAGTTATTAAAGCCACGCACCGGTTCCCAGACCGTGTAGACGGAATCTAGTGGACCCAGAGTTCGTCTCATTGGAATAAAGTCATCCCAATCAGGAATATCATTGAGGTCATTGATGGGGTCATTATCCCCAGGAGTTTCTACTCCAAGATAGTTATCAATTCTTCCATCAGCTAAATCATAGATATCGGAGATCAGTTCAAACTTAGTTCTGTCTGTAGAGAAGAATCTATCCCAGTCTCTCACAACCATTTTAATTCTGGCACGAGTCTCTCTCGCAGAGTCAAGGCAGTAAAAGGTGTAGTAAGGACTCGTTCTATAATTCTCTCCTGTTTCTTCATCAGAGAATCCTAAGAACGGCTCGGCCGCATAGGAGATTCCTTTTCTGACAATGCGAGGTTGGAAAGTCGCATCGTCTTGCATTATATGGTCAACTTGGGAGATGCCATCTATATCCAGGATCCCTTGATAAGATTTACCGGCCGCATAGTTCTCCATGAGAAGCGGGTAGTAAGTTCTTTGCTCTCTGAAAGATTCAGCATAGTTAATTATCGGATCACCTGGCTCTAATGGCTGGGTTCCATAATCGGCGTGAGGAGTTGCAAGGTTTCTTCTGAAGTTTACGTAAAAGAGGTTAGAGATATTTTTTGGAGCTTCTCCATATTCTCTTTTCTCTTTGAAAGTTTCATTCTGAACAGTTTCATAAAGAGTAATCATGCTTGTGTGGTCTTTATATCTTTCTTCTGCCTTAATAGGCCCTTGGATACAAGCGCTGACTTTACCACCACACTTAATTTCTCTACTTGGTTTGCTATCCACTTCAATTCGTGCAGGCTCATCTTCTGTTGCCGCTACATATCTATAAATCACCTCATTAATAGTGATGACACCCATATCGCAATTGGGACCCGCCTTTTTTGGGTTTTGACTGTAGTCGTATGTACAGAGAGATTGTTCGTCAGCAGGAGTATTAAAAGGAAGAGCAATTGTACTTGGAGTTATGGCATCATTAACGATCATTTTATTACAGCCCACAACACTATTATTAGCATCTGGAAGTGATGATGGAATACTTGCTACAGCTGCATCTGTAGCA
>CAYWMU010000352.1:0-2284 GCA_964459395.1 uncultured Bacteriovorax sp. | reverse complement strand
GAGATCGCCAATCAGAAACTTTCTCAACACCTATACCGGAGAAAAGATCAAGCGGTTTAAGAATAAAGTTTTTTATAGGTCCAAGCTTTTCAACAAACTCGCTGGCAAGCTCTTCACTGGTTCCAACAAAGCTTGGAACTGATCCTTCTTGCCGATAGGCATAGAGCTTCTCATTGAAGTGCATAATTCCTCGAGGAGCATTCATCACTTTAATGCCATAAGAGTGAAAATGGTCCAGCATCCATAAGATACGCAAATACTTAGAGTCAAATGGTGGATCAAGTCTCATGTGAAGAGTGTCATCGTGATGAAGGGCCACCACCTTGCCCTCTTTTAATTCAAAGTTTTCAAGGTAAATGCCATCTTCTTTATAAGCACCTTCAAAGTCATAAACTTTCAAGTGAGGCTTAGTTATATTTTGTAGAGAAAAATCTTTTTCAAAAACAAGATAAGTTTCAATCCCTCTCTTCTTCATCGAAAGGGCCAACATTAAAGAAGAATCTTTCCTTATATTTAAATTTTCTAGAGGATCGATTAAAAGGATGTGTTTCATTTGTAGGCCCTCTCTCTTAAATATTCTGTAAAACTGTCTAAGTCTTTTTTCTTAAATACTTTATATTCTTTAACTAACCATTGATAAAAATCATCAAAGGAAAGATTTAATCTTTTCTGTAAATCAGAAATGAGGTCTTGTTCTTCTTCATAAGTTAGAAAAGCTGCAAACCGCGCCTGATTCCACAACGATTCACTCATACAAACGCTTCTAGAAATCCCTCTCTCATCACAAAAAGCTCTTAACTCGGGAAGAAAAACTCCTTGAACAAAATCTTCGGTGATCTTGTCTGCTTTTTTATCCGTTAAATGAGTTGAAAGTTTATCGAATTCAGACTGAAGGATGTGAATCATATCCACAATTTTCTTTGAAACTAGCTTATCATGCCCAAGAGACTTTTCATATTCTTCAAGCCGAGGATCATTTTTAAAATATATTCTTACTAACTCTTTACCGAAGTAGTTCGCAAGGTTCTCATTCAAATCCACATCATCTTTTATGAAGAAAATAGTATGAAAAAGTTCATGAAAAATTAGCTCTGCTAAGTCTAAGTCTTCATAGTAGAAAAAAGAAGAAAGAATTCGATCTTCCAGATAGCCAAGTGTCGAATAAGCGTAAACGGGACGAATATAAATACTCAGTCCCTTCTTCTCCAATCTCTCGCCATAGGCCAGAGCACTTTGCTTATTAAAGAATCCTAAATAAGGAAACTCTCCAAAAAAAGGAAAAGAGAATTTATGTGACTCAATTTTAGTTCGAGGAGAAGCAATCAAAAGATAGCTAACTGCTTCTTGCTTCAGGATACTTGTCTTCGAATAAATATTCGTCTCTTTCTTATCAAAATAACTGTAAAAGAATTTTTTATAATCCTGAATGAGAGTGATTTTTCTTTTTGTTTCCTCATCAACTTTTGGATCCTTTAAAATTTTTTCATTATCTTCTCCGCTCCATTGAAGTCTTAACTGAGAAAAGCCTTGCTCTGTTAAATAACTGAGCTGTGAACATGATATGAGAGATAAGAGTAATAAGAATTGAAAGTATTTCATCAAGCTTATGATAAGTGAGGAAGGCCATAGGGACAAAGGCAATTATCTACTTTTTTGTAAATTCACAAAGCCCATGACACCCACAAGAATGAGAGTAATAAGAGATTTAATAACCACATGAATCGGAACACTCAGCCAGATAAAAATAAGAGAGCCTGTTATCATTGAAGAGCATAAGATTTTCGCTTTGGGACGAATGACTCTGCGTCTATTCCAGTCTTCCAGTGCTGCGCCGGCCAAAGGAAGAGAAAGAAGCCAAGCATGAAAACGAGGCGATGACTTTGAAAACAAATAAGCCGAAAGAAGAAGAAAAGGAGTTGTAGGAAGAACCGGCAGAAAAGCGCCAATCACTCCTAAACCGAAAAAGATCCAACCAAAAACGAAGAGCACTGGTCTCACAGTTTTCTTCCGTAATCCTTCACAAGACGACCTTGCGTAGAAAGAGCAGTTGCAGAAGTGATCTCTACATCTACCCAATGCCACTGATAATTACTCTCAGGCGTCTCTGGTTCAAAATGCACAAGTCTTGAACAAGAAGTTCTTCCTGTCCATTTTGTAACACCTTTATTTAAACCTTTTTCTTCAACAAGCACGCGATAAGTCTTCCCTATCATGCCTTGTCTGATTTTTTCTTGAATACCAAGCTGCTTAGCTTGAATTTCACGCAAACGGCGTCCACGAATAT
>CAYWMU010000351.1:0-2322 GCA_964459395.1 uncultured Bacteriovorax sp. | reverse complement strand
AAGGATGCGGTCCTGGTTCTCTTGGTGTTTGTATCGGAGGAGATAGAGCTGATTCATCTTACAATGCTCAGAAACAACTTCTTCGTAAACTTGATGATTCAAACAAAATGCCTGAACTCGATAAGCTTGAAAAAGAAATCGTTAAAACTTGTAATGAGTTAGGTATTGGGCCTATGGGCTTTGGTGGAAAGAGTACTCTTCTTTCATGTAAGATCACTCATGCTAACCGTGTACCTGCTTCATTCTTTGTCTCTATTTCCTACATGTGTTGGGCATTCAGAAGACAGGGTGTCGTCATGGATTCAAACCTTAAAATTAAAAAGTGGCTTTACTAGGAGATAAGACAAATGAAAAAACTAACCTACCCTTTTAGCCCAGAAGCTGTAAGAGAACTCAAAGTTGGTGATATGGTTCTTATCACTGGTAAACTTTTCACTGGCCGTGATGCTGTTCATAAATATCTTCACGACGGAAATAAGCCACCAGTGAGCCTTAAAAATCAAATTATCTATCACTGTGGGCCAGTGACTATGCAAGATAAAAAAACTGGTAAATGGACAGTGACTGCAGCAGGACCTACAACATCGATTCGTGAAGAACCTTATCAGTGGGAAGTGATCCGTGATTATGGGATCGTCGGAGTTATTGGTAAAGGTGGAATGGGACAAAAGACACTTGATGCTTGTAAAGAGTATGGATGTGTTTATTTCCACGCCATTGGTGGAGCGGCCCAAGTTCTTGCAGAGAAGATCAAGTCTGTTGATGGATTGTATCTCGAAGAGTTCGGTCAGCCAGAAGCCATTTGGGAATTATCTGTAGAAGATTTCCCAGTGGTTGTCACCATGGACTCACACGGAAACTCTCTTCACAAAGTTGTGGATGAATCTTCCAAAGAAAAAATGAAAGCACTTATCTAAATACTTAAGGGCCTACTTTCGTAGGCCCTTTTTTTTGTTACTGTTTGAAACTTTTGATGAAGGATTAGAAGTAGTCGTTTCTTCAACCACAAATTTTTCTGGAACATGCTTTCCGCGGGTTTGCGACTGATGCTTTACCTTAATATTCTCTCGCACTTGAGCATAGGATTCAAAACTCGCTAAAATAAATAAGAGACAACATAGGGCCTTCATAATTCACACCTCATAAGGCATTCATTCTAACCCTAATTCTGATTCTTACCTAACTAATCAGTAAGCTCATGAAAACACTAGAACACTTCCTCAAGAAAGTCCTTGAAGTGTTGCCAAGAACGCTTGTCGGCCGCTGCTTGATAGGCAGCCCCTTTGCTTGGATCATTACCGGCCTTAGGATTAGTGAATGAATGGACTGCGCCTGAATATTCTATCCACTGATAGTCGGCCTTTGCTTTGTTCAGTTCATCTTTAAACTTATCAATATCAACTTTCTTTACATAGGGATCAATCGCCCCATGAAGAATAAGTAATTTGGTATTAAAGTTTGTGCCAGGATTTTGCGTATCAAGATTGCCATGAAAACTCACAACGCCCGCTAGAGACTCTCCACTTCTAGCATGTTCTAAAACAGCTGTTCCTCCAAAGCAAAAACCGATGGCCACGACTCGACCTGAATCCACTTCTTTCTGAAATTTTGCATGATCAATTCCTGCTTTAACCCGCTTTCGTAACTCTTCTCGCTTCCCTTCTTTAAGGGCATTGGCAAGCTTTGCTGCTTCAGTTGCATCTTTAGCAATTTTTCCTTCACCATAAACATCTACGGCAAAAGCAACATATCCCAGTTTAGAGATTTCTTTTGCTTTATTAAGTAAGAACTCTCCATTTCCCATCCAGTCCGGAAATAAGACGACTACTGGTAATTTTTTATTGGATGACTTTTTCGGAAGGACAAGTTTTGATTTGAAAGTAATGTCTCCTACTTTGTAGGAGACATCTTTAACTGTTTGAGAGAAAGCAACTGTAGGAAGAATCATTGCAAGTATAAGCCACTTCATACGACCTCCAAATTGGTATTTACCACCGATAAAGACCTGCGCCCCAAGTATATCCAGAACCGAAAACAGCACTTGCAACTAACATGCCCTTTTTTAACTTTCCTGCACGAACCGCTTCATCCATTCCAATCGGAAGTGTAGCGGCAGTGGTATTTCCATACTTGGCTATCGTATTAAAAACTTTTTCTTCAGGAATTTTTAATTCTTCTGCAATCTTTTGATTAATACGTAGGTTTGCTTGATGAAATAAGAAAAGATCCACATCCTCAAGCTTAACCTTATTGAACTCAAAAGCTGTCATCATCGCTTCACACATCCGTCTGACAGCGTTAACAAAAACTTTCTTACCATTC
>CAYWMU010000350.1:0-2345 GCA_964459395.1 uncultured Bacteriovorax sp. | reverse complement strand
GGATGGAAGATTTATCGTATATGGTCAACCGACTGGATAAAAGATCCTCGTACAGAAGGTGAAAACCTGATAGCCGCGATTGAGGATGCTATTGCAAACTTCGGAATCTCCTCGAACGATGAGTCGTCATTTGAAACATCAAGTGGAGCATCTGATGCTGATGATTTTGTTTCGGTAGATAAAAAAGAAGTAAGCCCTTTGGAACAAATTAATCCTTACGGATTTGATGCCACTGTGACAACCAGCTTATCTGCATTGCCTCAAAACACTTACGGTTATTTGGACATTGCTGACTGTATTATGGCTTACGTGAATAATGAGTTTCCAATGCACTACGAATTGATGTGCCAGAAACTCGCTCCTCTATATGGAAATGAGAAAGCCACTGTAAAAGTCAGGCGTGAGGTTGATTACGGATTAAAAAGATTGCAAGGAAAAGTTATAAAGAAGGGTGATTTTTTATTCCCGGCTGAGTGGAGTAAGATTACGGTTCGTGTCCCAAACACCAGAAAAATTAATCACATTTCTATTGACGAACTTGCGGAGGCAATGAACACCATTCTTCAAACAACTGTAGGTAGCACACGTGCGGGATTATGTGTAGAAACAACTCGCGTTTATGGATGGCAACGAATGACACAAAGGATAGGTGAAACCATGAACTCAGCTTGCGATTTACTCATCAAACAAGGTAGAGCAAAGGATCTGGATGGAAAGATTGTATCAGTATGAGCGCAATGGCGAAGTTTTATTATTTTGCAGACTCAATAAACTCAAGGGATATGATTATAAATAATCAATTTGAATTGCCCGACCCCCTTCTAAGTGAAGTGACTGAAGAAAGAACTATTGTCAATAAATACACCATGATATTAAAAGTGTTAAGCAACCTGATTATTTAGGGAACTCGTAATGGATTATTAAGCATGATAGCAGTAGGTTAGTGTGTGGGTTTGAAGGTAGTGTTTGGTTGGAAAAATTTCATTTACGAGAAATAGACGTACGGCCAGGGGATTTTGGAGCTAGTAATGGAGACAAGCATAGCATATAACGAGCATAATGATGTAATCTCACAAAAGAATACAATAATCGAGGTTTTAGAAGTGGTACCGGTTATTGATCATGAGCAATTAAGCATTTAACAAGGAATAATAAGGTGTTTAAATGCAGGAGGATTGATAAGGAATATCAACCACATTTATATTAAAGAATAAGGAGGATTTAGCAGTGAGCGGAAAGAGCATTGATGTACTCGGAACATTAATTCAAAAGTGTTTGAGTGTACCAGGAGCAAGGGTCGACAGAGAAAAATTCTTAAGGGAGAACCTATCACTCTATACCCCGGCAGAAGTTGTTGAGAATGCGATTGAAGAAAACCCTTCAAAAGCGGGAATCCCCACTCATCTTATTGATGAACTAGCGAAGCATTCGATTAAGTTTCACATTAAAACAGCGACAGCTTGCTCGGCTGCTTCAGGATTGCCAGGGGGGCTTTGGATGGCAGGTACGATACCGGCTGATACTATGCAATTTTACGCAAATGTAATTATACTATCTCAAAAATTAGCATATCTATATGGCTGGCCAGATCTCGATGATAAAAATGATATCGATCAGCTAAAAAATATGGTGATACTGTTTTTGGGCGTTATGATGGGGATTTCACAGTTCAATAAGCTGGTAGCGGAAGTGTCAAAGCGTTTAGCAATCGAAATCGTAAAAAGGGTTCCCCGCAAGGCATTAACCAAAACCCTTTGGTATCCTTTGATTAAATCAGCAGCGAAATGGATAGGTGTAAAGATCACAAAAGATATTGCTGCTAAAGGAATTGCCAAAGTGGTGCCGTTGTTAGGTGCTATTACATCTGGAACTTTTGCATATCTAACCATGAAACATATGGCAAAGAAACTTCAAAATGAATTAAAAGCTAGTCCGTTAGCAAATATGAAAGACGCTGATCCATTAATAAATAACGATGAAAATGCTCCAATTGAAGTCGATTTCAAGGAAGTAGATATGTAGAGAGTTCTGAAATAGGGACTTGCATTGATAATGTGGCAAATGCAAAAAGGCGTCTTCTCATTTATGTGGGAATTGTTCTTGAGAAATCTTCCCTTCACGGGTGATTAATGTCGGTGGTGATTCGGACCGCATTAATTGTAGTGGCTGCGGTGTTCGGGAATGATCTTATAAAGCAGGTTCTTGTGGAGGAGGAAGGGGCAGTCGGGGAAACCCGCATTTTTAGTTTAAGGTTGTAGATATATGGCGAAAAGTGTAAAATGTATACAAAGACATTAAAAGTATCAGATATCAGTTTTTTCTTTCGGGTTATGGTAGGAGGATCA
>CAYWMU010000349.1:0-2350 GCA_964459395.1 uncultured Bacteriovorax sp. | reverse complement strand
AAAAAAGACTTAGAAATTAAAGATGCCTGGCTACTTAAAGAAGGTCACTGCATGCGGACGCAAGCCTTGAGTCTTTGTAAGGTAACCAAAGATAAGAGTGGAAGACAACTTTTCTTTGAAGCGGGAAGTATGGAGACATTAATCAATATGGTTAAATCTTCTTCTGGTTTTACCATCCTTCCTTATCTTTCCTGCGAGACCCTCTCTGAAAAAGACAAGAAGCTTTTAAGAGAGTTCAAAGGTGAGATTCCAATGCGAGAGATCAGTTTTGCAACAGGACCACTTTCAATGAAGAATTCCATTGAAAAAGCTCTCGTTGAAGTTTTTGAAGAGAACCTACCGGACGCTCTAAGGAAGGCCCCTAAAAAATCAGAGATTCTTGCGATTAATTAATCTCTGTTTCCTTGAGTAGTGAAGAGACTCCAGAGAATAAATTAAGAGAGCGATCCAAATAAGCGTGAAACCCACTAAGTTATGAGGAAGTAGCGCTTCATTAAATACTAAAATCCCGCAAAGAAATTTAAAGCTCGGTGAAAGATACTGAGTAAACCCAAGAGTGGTGAGTTTCAAGTTTTTAGCAGCATAAGCAAAAAGAATCAGAGGAACACCTGTCAATAAACCTGAAAGGGAGAGAAGGAGAGCGCGGGGTACTCCTAGACTCATGTAAATGTTGAGAGGATTTTCTGTAATAAAAGGCCAAAGAATAAGAGAAGGAATCGTGATGATCATTGTTTCAAAAAAGAGTCCTTCAATAGAGCCAATTTGAACTAGTTTGCGAATCAGACCATAGAGACCAAAAGAAAGTGAGAGACTTAAAGCAATCCAAGGAAATGTCGCAAGTTCTGTATTGTAAGCAATATAAGAAATGGCCACTCCAACTAGAATGATCGCAGGGACTTGTCTTTTTCTGATTTGGTCCTTAAAAATCAATCGTCCTAGAATAATGAGGATAATAGGGTTAAGAAAGTAACCCATGCTTGCTTCAAGTACGCGATTCACATTGACTGCATAAATATAGATCAGCCAGTTACTCGAAATAAGAACTGCTGAAAGACTTAGACATAAAAATTTTTTCTTATCACTAAAAATTGAACGGATGACTCCGAATTTCTTCTTATAAAGAACGAAAAAGAAGAGAGTGAAGAACGAAAAAAAGAGTCTAAAGGCAAAAAGATCCCAAGAGGAGATGTCTGTAAAAAACTTCCAGTAGAGGGGAAAAAGGCCCCACATGCTAAAAGCAGAGATAGCGGCCCAGAGAGCTGTGTTCATAGTAGTTGGTGTTTGTTTTTAATTTTTAAAGCAATGATGATTGCAAATAATGTTGTAACGATTCCGACAATTCCTACATGAGGAAAGTGCGTAAGCGTGCCACTGGCGCTCGTTCCAATAATAAGTCCTGCCAGCTGACTGGAGACACCTGTAAAAAATTGTCTCGTTGCATTTTCAAGACTCATAAACGTTCCTCTGTCACCAGACTTGGGAACAGCAGAGATCAAAGTCATAGCTGGAATAAATCGCCCCGACCCAATCATGGTAAAAAGAGTCGTTACCGCTAAAGCAACCCATAGAGGCACTTGCGGAAGATTGGTGAGAAGAATCAATGGGAGAATAGAAAAGAGGGCCAGGAAGCGAAACATGACATAGCTTCCTTTCGTATCACAAAGTTTTCCAATCACACGTGCAGAAATGACTGTAAACGCTCCTCCAAAAAGATAAACAAGAGGAAGGTCACTCTCAGGAACTCCTACATTTTTGACAAGATAAGAAGCGATAAAGGGAATCACCATAAAGACTCCGAAGCCCAGCACTGCTGTAAGAGTGAAACTTTGGATATAATCCCAGTTCTTTAAGATCACAGAAAATTTTTTTAGATTATCTATAAAACTAAGTTTAGGGCTTTGTGCTTTAACAGAAGGAAGGAAAACAAAAGAAGCAATCCAAAAAACAAGACTTACGATACAGATCAGATAGAAGGCTGCATGCCAATCAAACTTATTCGCCACCCAAAGTCCCACTGGGATACCTAAGACACTTGCAATTGAAAAAGCTGACATCACTACACCCATGGCCTTTCCTCTTCTTTTAAAAGGAATTAGGTCAGCGACCAAAGAGAGGACACAGGCATTTAAGATACCGCCGAAAGCACCAGCAATGATTCGTGCTATAAGAAGTGACTCAAAGCCGGTAGCAATCGCACACATAAAAGTGCCACCGATAAAACCGGTAAAGTTAAATAGAAGAAACTTTTTGCGATCAAAGTGATCAGCGTAAAGAGCTCCTAGAAATCCTACAATCCCTGCACTAAAAGTATAGGCCGAGACCAGCGTGGAGAACTGTCCAGGGGTAATAG
>CAYWMU010000348.1:0-2374 GCA_964459395.1 uncultured Bacteriovorax sp. | reverse complement strand
TACTTCTAGTGATTGGGCACGTATTTTCCTGAGAGACCTTACAAAAGAAATTATAGTTAAAGAGAAGAGTAAGATTATTACTTCTGATGGATTAATGCGTTGGATGAAAAGAATCTCTAATAAGAAGGTTCTCTTTTTCTGTGATCTGGATGGAACTCTTCTGCCCATAGCTCCCCATCCTTCTCAAGTCATTCTTCCAGAAGATACTGCGAAGACTCTCGACTTCATCTCGCAGAACAAAAAATTTGAATTCATCATCATTTCTGGTCGAGATAAAGAATTTCTTCAAAGATACTTTATTGATCGCAATCACAACTTCTCATTCGGTGCCTGTCATGGAGCATATATTTACGATAAGAAACTCAGTAAATGGCACGACCTCAATATGAGCGATGGACAAAAGTGGAAAGGTACCGTTGAAGAAGTTCTTAAACTCTACACTCAGAGAACACCAGGAAGCTTCATAGAAGATAAGGGCCATGCTTTAACTTGGCACTTCCGTTCTTCCCCTCCTCAATTTGCGGAGTTCCTCGCTAATAAACTTTATAATGAACTAGAAGAAAATCTTCAGGCCTATCCTGTTCAAGTCATAAGAGGAAAAAAAGTTATCGAAGTAAAATCCATCCATGCCAATAAAGGAAGCTTTGTTAATCACTGGCTCAGTAATCTCTCTCCTGAAGATCGACCAGATCTTATTGTGGCCCTTGGAGATGATACGACTGATGAAGATATGTTTATGGCGCTTCAAGATCAGACGGAATACCCTGCATTTTGCGTGAAAGTTGGACGAGGAACAACTTCTGCCAAGTACTTCATCCAAGACCAAAATAAAGTAACTCCACTTCTTCAAAACTTTGCAGAATCTATTTCATAAAGAAAAGGGCCCGATTTGGGCCCTTTAAATTTTAATGAGGTTTTAATTCTAATGGCTCGGTTTGTACGACTCTACCTTTATAGAGAAATTGTAGTGCCATCACGATATCCTGCCCCTTAGCACTATCTTTAAAGACGTAGCTAAACTTAATACTTCGCTTATCACCCTTCTTCATTCGCGCTACTTGTTGAGTAGAAACTTTAAACTCAACATGCTCTCCACCACTCATTGCTACTAAGTTTACCTCTAAGTCAGATTTAAGATCTTCAAACTTAGGAGAAACTTCAACACTTAGAGTATGAATGAGAAACCTTCTCAAGATGTTTCTAATAGATGGCGAGCGATCCACTTTGAGATTAAGCTCTTGGATTGGGCTCACGCTCACCGTTCTTTCAAAAACAAGTCTCTCTACCCGAGAACTCTTGTAGTTATCTCCAGGTAGAGTTGCTTCTACTTCAACAAATACTTTTTTACCCGTCACAAGGTCTTCTTGCACTCTGACCTCTGGCCCTAGAACCTCTGATTGAGATCTCGCCATGATTTCTGGGGTAGTGATTTTATTTGTTACGATTTCGGCACCGGAAATTTTAACAATGTTTAAATGACCGATTCCTGCTTTATTTTTACCGAGGTTACGAATAAGAGAAGAAATTTTAAAAGTATCACCTGCAATGATTTCTTCAGGTCCTCTAAGTTCTGTCATCGTTAAAAGTGGATTCGTTTCTAAGAAATTTGCTAACTCTCCAACAACTTCGCCTTGAACTCTTTTCTTCTCAGTTTCTAAATGTTTTTCATAAGATATTTTATACTGAAGCTCATAGGCTTCATCATACATCACTCTTCGACCTGCTTCTTTACCAAACTCTTTAGCTACTTCAAAGGCCTTGTCATAAGCAACTTTATACTGCTTCTCAATAACTTCACTAAATGTGGCATCAAACGCTTCAGAGAAATAATCTGTGAATAAATCTCTATAACTCTCATAGGCAGAATCTTCAAAACGCGATCGATAGCTACGATGGAATTCTTCTTCACAAGCTACAAGAAAATCACTCACTCCCTTATAAACTTGAGAACAGTCTACTCTATCATAAGGATAGTTCTCTTGTTGTTCATAAGAATTAACAGCATTACTTAAAAGCTCATAACTTTGATCTTGAGCTATCTTTTCTTGTTTAAACTGATTAATCATCTCATCATAATTAGTCACAAGACGATCTGAAGCTAGAAGCTCTTCATCAGTAATCTCTAAACGAGTGTTGATTCTTGCTAACTCAAATTGAAACAATGTCGGAACTTCCAGTCTTTTTTGAACAAAGAAAGGTTTTTTAATCTCGGCTTGAACAGCTTCTTCAAAGTAAGTTGGACGTAATACATTTTCTACAAAGATTTTAGCCGCTTGAGCTGCATCCTTATCTGCTGCGTTCTGAGCATCAGTTCGTGGAAGGTTGTACCCTATTTCATACCCCTCATGATAAGCAATAACCTCAGCTCTAACAG
>CAYWMU010000347.1:0-2377 GCA_964459395.1 uncultured Bacteriovorax sp. | reverse complement strand
CGACAGAGTTTGGTGTCTTGATCATACAAGCAACCGGCAAAGCCGAAAGGCTGAAAGCCTGGATTAGTATCAGAGATGATCTCTCCCCATACAGTATATTTGATTTCTTGAACGATAACACCTGAATTTACATCGATCACTTGAACGGGAGAACCGAGGTGATTGGTGACGATCATGTATTCTGCGGTGTCGGTGATCATGTAGTCAGGTACATGGGATTTTGTCTTTATCATCTAGAGTTTTTATTTTCTTTAGCAACTTTTCTTTCTTTGCCATACAAAGATATAAGCAATAACTATTATGATGAGCTGGAATCAATACTCCCACTAGAAACATCCTCTGCTCTCTACCGAAGCATAACCCTAATACTAGTCATATTCGTAACGTTACTCCTAAAAATTAAGCACTAGTCCAACTAAATTTAGATAATATATACAAAACATAAAGAATAAAAAATAATACAATTATTGACCAAGGGAATGTTGTGTATATAACTTTTGCTATTTTCGATAAAAGTAATCTCATAAAACTGGCTTTCCAATGAAATCCAAGGAACTTCCTCCTAGAATAGTATCTATCAGTTGATCAAATAATACACTTTCCTTTTTATTCAACTCGTCAGTTCTATTACTATTCCCAATACATTTTGATTTCTCACTATTTATATAATCAATCTCATTATTAACGTAGGCCAACTTTTCCCAGACTGAAGGCTGTCCAGAATTTGGAAATCCAAAATGTAAACCAGGATTAATAATAGGATATGTACTACCTCCTCCAATTATTCCGCTTAACCCACTCGGATCAATCAGATTCACTGGATCCTGCAACACATACCCATAAAGATTCGCATCCCCTCCATTAAAAAGAATCGGATCTTTACTCAACCATCTCCCAATACTCGGATCATAATCCCTCGCTCCAAACCGACAGAGCTTGGTGTCTTGATCATACAAGCAACCGGCAAAGCCGAAAGGCTGAAAACCGGGATTAGTATCAGAGATGATCTCGCCCCATACAGTATATTTGATTTCTTGAACGATCACACCTGAATTTACGTCGATCACTTGCACAGGGGAACCGAGGTGGTTAGTGACGATCATGTATTCTGCGGTGTCGGTGATCATGTAGTCGGGAACGTGAGATTTTGAGCCGTAGATGAAGCGGGCGATGAGACAGCATCATTTGCTTGTACTTAGTAAGGGTACGAGCCTATTTTTATATGCTACCATATAGGATTACTCATATAGGCAATACCCACATCAAAGCAGAGCACAACTTTCTGACCTTATGTCGGAATAAAATTTTCTTGTACAACGAGCTAGATCCTCTTCTATTAAGTTCTTCAATTAATAATGGCCAATCGATATGATAAAACCAAAAATAATTATTAGATATTTTTGCAGGAAAAAGGGTTGATATCTTTTTCTTAAAAATGTACCTTTCATATCCTTTCAATTCATTTCTTATACTTTTAAGAGCAACTCTTTCGCTGAGTTCGAAGAATAGATAAGGCAAGATGATTAAAAATACTAAAAAATAATACATCTAAAATCCTTTACAAATCATTCAGCAGAACATCTGTTCAATGTTTCAAGAGCTACTGCTAAAAGTACGCCTTTGATTAAGTCATCCCCCTGAGAGACCTTGCTTAAGTTTTCTCTCCCCTTAAAAAAAATGCAGCAATTTTTTTAGGACGACATTATAGGCACCATATTCATTTTTCTTTCTCTTTAAGCCGTATCATTCTTATATTTATCTGACTTATAATATCATCGATCACAGCTCCTTTGGTCGTTACTTCACCTTTACCATCTAATCCTGCTTCTAATAAAAGACCGGAAAAAAAGTCGATCATTTTTTGCAAATCCTTAAGACTCAATTTAGAGAGGTCATCCCAAGTTTTAATTTGATACGTCCTCAGTTCATTTGATAAATATTTATTATACAGCTCTACAAGATCTTTTTTTTTCATTATTACTCCATTCTCATTCACATCTGTAGCCCTGTGAATTCTCTGGAAAAGTCGTTATCACCTTACCATCTTTATTAAGTATTACAGTGGCATTGCTTCCAGTATACTTCATACCACCGCCTCTGGCTGGATTTACTGAAAGAGGATTTCTTACCGCATCGAGAATAGCTCGTGGACTCACACCAGTTCCATCCCGACCAATGGCTTGATTTAACCCATGTCTTGTGTAGCCAGTAATGGGTCGAGGAGAACCGCCTCCACCAAAGTCACCTGGACGCCAGAAACCATTATCAGGAGTTTGAGAGACTCTATCTCTAGATAGGCCATCAGTATCAATAAAGTTAACCGGATCCTGCAACACATACCCATAAAGATTCGCATCCCCTCCATTAAAAAGAATCG
>CAYWMU010000346.1:0-2383 GCA_964459395.1 uncultured Bacteriovorax sp. | reverse complement strand
GAAGACAGTCTATGAAGAGATGAAACGCCAAGGTGCTCCTGGGTGGAGGCCAATAGCTTTTGCTCTTAAAGGAAAAGTTCCTGTTCGACTCATTCAAAAGTTTGTCACTGAATATAAAAATGAATTGAAGATTAATAAAAGAGGATTAACTCGAGTTCAGGTCAATGGCAAAAATATAATCTGGAGTATGGATGGAGCGATTACTAAAGAGAAAGAAAAAATTGAGAATCAAGTGATCAAAGACAGAGGTACAAGGTGTTGGGTTGGAATTAAGAGTTCAAAGAAAGCTTCTTGTTCACAAGACGTAGTGGATGCACTTACTGAGAGTTTTAAGAATAAAGGAATTCCTCTGGTGCTCTCAACAGACAATGGGAGTGCTCAAAGCAATAAGGAAGTAAGCGAGCTACTAGAACATCATAAAGTGATTCATCTTAAGTCTCTGCCCCGAACGCCTCAGCATAATGGCGCAGTAGAAGTAGGTATAAAAGAATTAAGAGAGATCATGAGGTCTGGCCAAACAAATCTTAAGACTGCGATGAATATATCCAATAATCGCCTTAAGATTTATGGAAATAAATGGTCTACACCATCATTATTTTTTGAAAACGCCGACATGCCTTATAATAAAAATGACCATGATTTGTTTTATTTTGAATGCAGTAGAAGATTAATGGAACTACGGAAAGAGCCGTTAAGCTTCAGGCAAATGCGGTTAAAGGAAAGAGAAATTATATTTGAAGAATTAGAGAAAAGAGGATTTGTAACTAAGTGGAAAGTGACAAAATATAGCTGACCTCAAACGGAAGACTTTGTGTGAACACTACAGATATAGGAAAATCAGGAGTTCTCAGGACAGGCGGAGACAAGTGGATTAGACCAATATATGCAAACATACTCGAAGGGATTATTACTGCTGCCAACAAAGGAGCTCCTGAGAACTGGTTGATAAATGATATTTCGAAGTTGAATGGAGGTAAATTTGAAGGACATAAAACAACTCATCATATTGGGATAGACGTAGACTTGCTATTAATGGGAAGAGGTTTTAAGCTAAATACGAAAAGAACTTTAAATGCATTAGAAAGACTACTTAAAGGTAGTAAGGATTATAACGGATATATCACAGATTATATTATCACAGTGCCAGGTTACTATAAGCCGAATACAAAAGAGAGGGCTTATTCTTCTTTAGTAGAAAAAAGGTTTCAAAATCGATGCATCGGTGATCGAATTATTCGACTCCCGAAAGAAAGAGGTACTGGCTCTGTTTTAAGGCATATTGAGGAAAATCATTCTGATCACACTCATCTTAGATTTAACTGGGTTGCTCCTAATGCCCCTCCTAACAATAGGGTTAAGCAACTTCCACAAGATGTTTCTATAGAGGATTTTGATTTTCGTTATAATTCAGAGGGAGAGCTTGTTGTGAAGTTTAGAAATGGAATGATGTCAAAATATGCCGATAAAAGAGTCTTGTGGAGATATCAAGACCAAGAAAGTTTTGACGACTTAAATTTAAATGTCTCATTCGGAGAAGTCTTAGAAGAGTCCGAAGTTGTTGCTCCTGAAAGTCTTAGTAAGCATAACCAACTAGGGATTCGTTACATCTATCTCGCAATAGAGAACAAAAATGGAAGTCAAGGCTGGTGTGTTGAGAAGAAGGCTGTAATAGAAATTTAAGGATTTCATATGTTTTCTATAAGAATTTTTGCTGTAATGCTGCTTATCTCACTAAGTGTATTTGGAAAGGAATCGAGGCCAGATAATGAAGAGTTGCGTTGGATTCTTCCCGCTGATGCATGGAGAGAAAGTGAAGCTTATCTTGCGAAAGGCCATTATTTTCGGATTTCGAGCGATGTGGGAGGAAAAAGATACTTGGGAGGGATAGATGGAATTAAGATGTTTGAAAATCCTGAGTTGAAAGGAGATCCATATTTTATTACTTATGGATGGGTAATGGATAAAGACAAAAAATTACTTTGTGAAAATAAGAGTACCTATAAACAAAACTATAAATTCGACCAGGTTCTTGAGTGTGACAATTTTTGTCACGAAATTAGTAAGAGCTCGAAAGACAATTTGTTAAATAATAGTAAGGAAGGGGTCCTTCCTGACATTCCTTCTTACCGTTCGGCTTTAACTAGAACTAATTTCGGTGAGTGTAAAATAAAAATAGATGGATTTAGTAAGAGATACTCTACCGACCAGGGACCCGAAAAGGATGATATTAGTTACTCTTTGACAAATTTTTTTAGCGATATTGATTGGGGAACTAACTTCTATTTTAAAACTGATGATACTGATTTCAAGAAGGGATATATCACTCTCAAGGATGGTGATAAAAAATATTACCTGGATGTTCGTTTCTGTATCAAGTCTCCTC
>CAYWMU010000345.1:0-2408 GCA_964459395.1 uncultured Bacteriovorax sp. | reverse complement strand
CTCTTATTCAGGAAAAGGCCCTCAATGATTTCAGCGCAGCTGGAGTTGAAGAGTACTCCCTTTCAGAGGCAGAGGTTGATGAGATCTTAGGTGTTCGCTCTTATTCTGGTGGCGACCTCCCCCAAGAGGTGCTCGATGAAGTCGATGAGATCGTCCTAGGGAGAGGCAATCATTGTCGATTCTACTTTGAGGTAAAAGCTGAAGCAGAAACCTTCAAAGAGTTTGTTCATCATAATTTTCTCTGCGAAGTTCAAATTGAAGAAGGTAAGAGTGAGGATTGGAATGCTGAATGGAGAAAACATTATGCTCCAATTAAAGTCAGTCCTGAGCTAGAAATTGTTCCTTCCTGGTTAACAGAGTATCAGAGTGAAGCCCAGCATACGCTTTATATCTATCCTGGTATGGGTTTCGGTACAGGATCTCATGAAACAACATTTCTTTGTTTACAGCTCTTCACTAAGTACTGTGCACATAAAGCTCTTGAAACCGTTCTTGATTTTGGATCAGGATCAGGCATTTTAGGTCTGGCTGCTTTGAAGTTTAAGGATGATGTCTTAGTTGATTTTTACGATATCGATCCTGAAGCAAATAAGAACTGCTATCAAAACGCAGAGATTAATAATCTAGAAGACAAATCTTTTAGATTACTCCTTCCGGAATATAGAGATCGTCTTTTGGTTGAATATGATGTGGTTTTCGCCAATATTTTAGAAAATATCTTGTTACTGGAGCAAAGAGCGCTTGCTGGTTACTTGAAAAAGGGTGGGCATCTCATTGTTTCTGGTCTTCTTAATCATCAAGTAGAAGGAATAATCTCTACTTATAAAACTCAGGGGCTAACACTGCTTGAGTCAATTTCTCAAGGGGACTGGAGCGCTATTACTTTTAAGAAGGAACTATGAGGGCCGTTTATATAGAACATTTGCAAGATGAAGATAAGTACATCTTAACAGGTGATTCGTTTCACCACCTCGTTCATGTTACCCGGGTCTCCCTAGGAGAAAAGATTCTTCTTCTCAATGGCAAGGGATTAGAAATTGAATGCACAGTCATTGGACAGAATAAGAAAGAATTAGTTCTTGAGAAGAAGAGTGCTAGAGCAAAAGAGCTTACTCATAGAATTGATGTTGCTTTGGGTATGCCTAAAAAGGATGCGCTGGATTTAAGTCTTAGGCAGATGGTTGAACTAGGGGTTCATACAGCTTATCTTGTACGTTCTCAGTATTCACAGATGAAGCTTCCCGATGAGGAGCGGTTGCAAAAACTTCTCATTTCAGCGCTGGAGCAGTCCAACTCCCCACATTTAACGAAGTTGATCCCTACTTCATTTAAAGACATAGACTATAAAAGTTATGACCACGTGGTTGTTTTTGATTCACAAAGTTTGAACCAAGAGAAGCCTAATAGCGGCACAGGTTCTTACCTATTGGTGGTGGGTCCAGAGGGGGGCTTCTCTCCTGAAGAGTTTGAGTTCTTTGACTCCCTACCGAATTTATCAAGACTACACTTACCTACACCCATCATGAGAACCCCCACGGCACTGAGTTGTGGGGTTGGAGTTGTTCTTCAAAGATTGATGGATTGATTTAGGTGTGAGAACCTTAAAAGAAAAAGGATTTAATATGAATCTTGAGCCAGTAAATAACGGAACCAAAGCTCCTGTTGAGGTTGATGATCTTTTTGATGATCTGGACTTTAAACCGATTACAAGTGGTCTCGGATTTCATCATAAGGCCAATAATCCTAAACCTGCGTTCACTGAAAGAGTCACTCCTCAAGCTGCTTCTCAGACTCCTACACCTACCGCTCCTGTCAGAATAGAACAGCAAGCAGGTACAGAGATCTATCAGAATGACTTGTCTATTTTTTATAATAAAACATTAAGCTCTTCTGCAGCTACAACCGCGGTATCTCAAGAGAATAAGCCAGAACTTAAGAAAATGAAAACAGCAAGCGCCAGTCTTCGCTTAGGTGCATTTGTTGCTGATCTTCTTTTTATTTTCTCGCTTCTTTCTATCGTTGTTGTCGTGATGGCCCGTATAATTCATATGGACGCCATCTCTGCCTGGAGAAATTATCCACAAGAAATAACTCCTCTGGTTTCTTCATTGTTTGTAGGCTTCTACTTAATGTACTTTTCAATTTTTGATAAGTTTCCTGGAGCAAGTTTAGGCAAGACTATGTTTAACTTGAAAGTTGTTCAAAAGAAAAATCAAAAAGCTCTTAGCTTCTCACAGCTCCTCGGAAGAAGTGTTATTACGTTACTTGGTTTTTTAAGTCTTGGTCTTTTCTCTTACTTTGATTTGCAAAATAAGATGACTAATTCTGAAGTTGTAAGGATCAAGTAATGTTTAGCAAAGAACTCGATAAATTTTTAGAAGAGAATCAAGGCAAGAGAATTGTCTTCA
>CAYWMU010000344.1:0-2418 GCA_964459395.1 uncultured Bacteriovorax sp. | reverse complement strand
TGCTTTATAAACGGCATCGATAATAACTTTTCTTACTCCATCAAGATCACGTCCAGCTCCAAGAGTTGTATCTGGAAGAGAGTATTGAGTTGAAGTGTTTTCACATCCACCACCTTTGAGCATCAGCTTAACTTCTACGTCTTTCTTGTTGTGCTCATAAAAGTGGATTGATGGGTGACCTTCTCCGATATTTGTACCTTCGTTTTTACCAGTAATTGAGTTAACAGAGTTCTGACGAAGATATCCTTTCTTAGTAGCAGTAGTGACAGCTTTCTTTATAAGTTCCTTAAATGGTGTTTGGTGGAAACCTGGGGGATGGTAAACAAAGAAAATAACTGTCCCTGTATCTTGGCAAAGAGGTTGAGATTTTAATTTTGCAAGATCGATATTGTCGTTAATGATGTTCATGGCATAAGCAGCTGTAGAGTTTGCTGCTTCTTGTTTTTTAGCATTAACAATAGCATTGAAGACATCATCAGGAACTTCAGTTGAAGTACGACGAATGAGTTCAACTAGTGATTCAATTGTTTGTTTCTTTAAATCAATTTTTGCAGGTGCTTTTTTAGGTGCGACTTTTTTGGGAGCAACTTTTTTAGTAGTAGCTTTCTTCGTAGCAACTTTTTTGGCAGTAGCTTTTTTTGCTGTAGTTTTAGCTTTTGGAGCTGCTTTTTTAACAACTTTGACAACCTTCTTTGAGGCCACTTTTTTAGTCATAACGATCTCCTTAAATGTGCCCCTATAGTAAACCTAAATCCCTCTCTTGTTAAGAATAAGAAGGAAAAATAATTTAAACCTGACCTTGACATTAACGTTATTGAACCCATCTTTTCAGTAGAAAGAGCTCTTAAAGATAACATTTGAATACAATTTTTTAGGAGGTTTTTATGCTAGATTTTCAACTACAGCCATTTGCTCAAGTGTTAAGAGCTTTGGAACAAGATTTTGCCCCTGCTTATCAAAAGAAAGCGGCCCAGTCCTTCTGGAGCTTAGAAGAAGACGATAAATTCTTTTATCTTCTGCTTGATGCCCCTGGAATTAATAAAGAAGACATCGATATTGAATTAGTTGGCCAAGAACTGGTGGTAAAGTGGTCTCCAGTGGCGAGTTCTCGCAAAGTCATCGCAGGGTCTGTTAGACCGAAAAACTTTGAGAATCGCTTTAAAATGAGTGATCAAGTGGATTCCAGTAAGATTGAGGCCAATTACTTAAATGGAGTGTTGGAACTTAAAATTGGAAAGAAGGATAGCAGTATTTCAAGAAAGATTTTGATTTCAGATGCTTCAATTTCTGGAGATAATCTGAAAAACTAATTCTTCCTCCCAGGAGAATTTGTATCGGCCCGGGCATGATGCTCGGGCCTTTTTTTATTATAAAGAGGATTTCTATGTCTTTAATGAAAGTTGAGTATCAAGGTAACTTTAGAACAAGTGCTATTCATCTGGATTCGAATAATTCGATCATTACAGATGCTCCTAAAGATAATAACGGTAATGGAGAAGCATTTTCCCCAACAGATCTTCTTTCAACATCTCTTGCTAGTTGTATGCTTACGATTGCGGCAATGAAGGGGCGCTCTCTTGGGGTTGAGCTTCAAGGGGTTCAGGTTGAGATTCAGAAGAAGATGGGGGCAAATCCTCGGAAGGTTTCTGAGATTGTTCTAAAATTTGATTGGAATGGTCTTGATCAGCAACTTGATCCTTCTGTTCTAAATCAGTTGAAGGAGGCGGCACTGAATTGTCCTGTGGCACTGTCTCTTGATCCTTCGGTAGTGAAGACGATGATTTGGTAGGAGGAGTTTCTTCTACTTCTTCATTAACCTCCGCAGGTGTAATAACGGCAGGGACGGTTTCCATTACTTTCTTGGCCGTATCCTGATAGATCTTTGCCGGAGTGATATTAAGGGAGATTTCATCCTGAAGAGGAACAATTTTTAAAGTAGCTAGTTGAATGGCATGCTCGAGAGATATTTCCTTACTCAAGTTGGCAGCTTTAAGAGCTTTAGCATTATTAGCGATAGCTCCAGAGACTAGTTTATCTTCAAGATGTTCTTTATGGTCACCAGTCTCTAAGATGATCTTTTTGATTTGCCAAGGCTTAAGCTTAGGATTGGCATTCAGGATTTGAGCCGCAAGATTAGAGATATAAGGAGCCGCCATGGAAGTTCCTGAAGAGGTAGAAAAAATATCTGTTCCATCGGCTGAATAAACTTTTGGTATGATGGACTTAATACCTACACCAGGAGCACCAATATCTGCTTTTGTTTTCCCGTAGTTTGAAAAGCTTGCGAGAAAGTCTCCATTGGTCGCAGATACTGTAATAGTGTTATCTAGCTTAACCCTTGAAGGGTAGTGATGGAAAAGATCGTTATCAAGTCCTGAGTTTCCTGCAGAAAAAACAAAGAGCATATGAGGGTAGCGC
>CAYWMU010000343.1:0-2433 GCA_964459395.1 uncultured Bacteriovorax sp. | reverse complement strand
CAGCCCCTCAGAGCTTTAAAACCTTATTCATAGGGATAAATCTATCATTGGCCCCTTTCTGTCGATTGTATGAAAAGTAAATCCCCTTAAACTCAGGATTGTTATAATTGTTTTTAGCAAGGGTCCACCCCACATAAATTCTCTTAGAGTTAAAATCGACGTCTCTAACTCGAAGTCCACAGGCCTCTCCTATTCGGCATCCTGTATTCAAAAGGAACAAATATAAGTCATAGTAGTAGTTTTTCTTCGCCTATGGATGATTCACAAAATTAGCGACTTCCTCCTGTGTCCAATAATGAGGAGCAATCGATTTTTCTAGCTTCTTCGGTTTATAATTTTTAAGCTGATTCTTTTCAATCCAATGCAACTAATCAGAGGCAAAATTCATAAGGGTGATCAAAAAATAAATAATGTTATGACTACTCTGGATTGAATACCCCTTCTCTAATAACTTGTTCTCAAAATTCGTAACATCTGCTTTTTTAATTCCTCCAAGCCTTAACTCTCCTAACTCTGGAATGATGTGTTTTTCCATGTGTCCAGTATATGACATTGCAGAACCTTCTCGCAGTTTTGGATACTGCATACTTATAAACTTATCGCACAAGTCTCTAATGGTATGCTTCCTCTTCTTATTATCTGTTGATTGAACAAAGCCATGAAGTTTCTTTAGCTTCTCTGCTTTTTCAAACTCTTCGGCCAGAGATTTTTTAGGAAAGGTCTTATAGTAATCAACACCACGAGAATCCTGTAAACGTACTTCCCATGAAATACCTTTCTTCCTTGGAAATATTACTCCTCGAGAATTTGCTCGAAGAAAAATACAACAGAGGGAAATGGAATTGTTGCTTCACGCCTAAAGTTAGGGTGGACTAGTTAATGGGGAGGGGTCAAAACACAGGGTGACTCATCAAGAGCTTGGATTAGATTATTGGGGGAAGGTCAATTGGAACTAAGAGGCTTTGTGAGCTTCCAACAAGTTAGAAAAGCAAACCGATATAATTTTTGAAGATATGACGATTTGTATGATCTGCTCGGGTCTGTATGAATCCCGGCAACACGACAGAAGCATTTTTAACAAATGGAGTGATTTCATTACCTATATCACCAGTAACTTTAAGAAGTTCTCAAAGCTTGAGTACACATACCTTTGAACTATATTTCCGTAGATATCCGTGATTGCTTGAATTGAGCCGAGGGAATCTTTTAAGTAAAGATAACTTCCAGAAGCTATCGCACACTTTACGCCAGGCGGAGTTCTTTATTCTTGAGTGTTAACCAAAGCAATAAATTGGCTTTGGACTTCATCTAACTTATTTTCGTTTTCATAGTAGAACAAAAAACTTTTGAAGCGACCTATCCTCAGTACTAAAATGTTTTTATTTGCTCTCAATATTCCAGACATCGAACTTCTTTTAAATTTTTTTGATAAATCATAAAGACATACTTCTTTATCTTTATTGTTGAAATAGAAGATAAGGTTAACTAACAAAAGAGCAAATAAGGACACGGGTGTTATAAGTAAAAAAACGTGAATAAACCGAGCTAGTTTTTGAGATATTAGCCCTTCATAGTCAAAGACAACATAATAAAAAATTACTGCCGTTAAAGATAATACTACTCTCAAAGAAAAATTTGAGAGCAGTATTATTTTACAAAACTTTCTTAAATCATTCTTACTAAAGCAAACTAACCTAACGTTATTACTCATCACAACATCCTTATCTTAAAGAGGAGTTAATCTTCCACCAGACCAATTATACCCTTTTCCACCTCCAGAAGAAATTCCTCCTTTCCACATTCCCCCAAGGCACCCAACTCCAGCAGCCATTCCGGCTTCGTTAGCCTCTTTCTTAGATAAACCTATTTGTCGACCAGCAAAAGACGTCACCAATGGAACCGCCATTGCACCAACAATGCCTCCTATCAACACTCCTACCTCTGCTCCAATTACAGCCGCTCCTCCTATCTTGACGGAAGTAAATAAAACAGATGAAGCAGTTCCCTTTTTGCCCCAGTCTCTCAGATTCCTATACCCTATAGCAACAGATGCTGCTCCTAAGTGAGGATTCCCCGAACTCACAGCAACGACCCCTCCTACAATTGCTCCCGCAATCAATACAGACCTCATTAAATCTTCAGAAGAGACGTGTATACCAACCTCTCCCATACCTTTTGAAAGTAAATTAAAAGAGTCATTAACTGAATCAGACACAATTCTACTAATGTCATTAAAACTTATCCTTATAGCACCTTCAGGATCACTGAAGTTCAATGGATCATTCATAACATAAGCATATTTTGAATTGAATGAGGAAGGCTCTCTATTCAACCCTGGATGCGGATCCTCTTGCAAGAACCTCCCCGAATGAGCATCATAATATCTGTTTCTATATTTATCAGAAGAGACCAAGTCATTAAATTCAAGATATT
>CAYWMU010000342.1:0-2446 GCA_964459395.1 uncultured Bacteriovorax sp. | reverse complement strand
CGAATTTCGTGTGCACGAATCTTATCATTTACGCGTGGTTCTTGGAATTTCTCGGTAATAACCCACCTCCATTAATTCTTCTTGGGCATTAAAAATAAACAAAAAATTACAATGTAACCTTTAACCTGACAAGTATTAACGGAATAGTACTTGTTTATTAAAGGAGAGATCCTCACTAAAACGACGGGAAAAAATGATAGTAAAATCAGGTCCGACATCGTTTTCTTGGCGAAGTTTGGAAATTTCTTCAAAGAGCTCATTCCATTCGGTAGCTTTCAAATCAAAACGATTAACTACTGCACTTTCCCAGTCTAGAAGTATAAAGGGAGCTTCAACTTCTTTCAATGGCCCAATAACGGGTCGATAGATCTTTACTTCAAAAAGTGCGGGCCAATTTTTAAACTCAATCAGAATATCTTGTCCGGCCAACTCAAAACCGTAATCATCGATTTTCTGATCGATCTCTTGAACAAGGTATTCCCAATCTCGCCCCCACTCACTTGAGGTAAGTCCAATTAAGCGAAGGTTTGGTAATTGATCTTTCACAGAGAGACCTTATTAAACTTAACATTAATGGCCACTTGATCGTTAAGATCTTTTACAAATTGATCAAGGGCACGCTCTAGTTTTTCAGGATCACTTACCACAAATTCTCTGAGTTCATTACGTGAAAGGATCTTTTCGTTTTGGAAGTGAATTAAAGTATCTTTGAGAATCGGCACCGCAAAAGCTTCGTTATAACGAATCACCCTTCCATGCTCAATCTCAAGTTGGAATAATTCTTTCACTACCGATAAAAATTTATCCTGAGTAAAGCTCGAGCTTTTTAAATAATTGATGGCAAGGATTGAAACATAGTAACTCTCATAAAGGTAAGAGAGCGCCGTTGAAAAGTTTTTTACTTTTGTTGCAATTTGATACATCTCTTGCCCAGAAAACTTCATCACTTCATCGAGAGCTTTGATAGGTCTTCCAAGAGCGTAAGAAAGTATCTTAATGGCTTCATTCATCATTTCTTTGATACTCGGAAGATAGAACTCATATTTAAGTTCTTTTCTCTTCTTCATCAAGTAGCGGGTAAGCTGCATACTATCTTTAATGTTGCCGTTAAAGACGTTGAACCAAGCAGAGTTGATCATATTTGGCACGATAAAATGATGAAGGATCATATTCTTATGATAAAGAACTTCAATTCGACGATCGGGCTTGATCACGTAGAAAATTTGATTAAGTTTTTCACTACGAATAACTTCAACCTTCTTATTCCCAATAAACATATCAAGGGCCGAACGAAGAGAGTTTCTAAACTGCTCTTTAGATAGAGATGGTGTGAGAGGAATATCAATGGCCTCACAATAATCAATGATCTCCTCTGCCTTCTCTTCTACCTGCTTCCAAGTCATCGCTCCTGACGGCTCATCAAGCATTATGAGAGCTAGAAGTGAAGTAGGAGTCACTGGCATGTTTTTTCCCACAGAAATAAAACAATCGAAGGCGAGCTTTTGAGTTTCTTCTTTTAAGTCACCTTTAATTTGATCTATGACAATCCCTTTACCAAAGTGGATGTGGATCGTTCCCAGACGTTTTCCAAAAAGCTTGAAAAGTTTAAATAGCTGGGCACCGCTTTCGGGAACCTTGCTCCCTCCCCCAAGCTCGCGAGCATGGGCCTTCTCTTCAGGAATATGTTCATGTGCCAGAGATACTGGAATGAACATAAGTGGTTTGGCATTTTGAAGATTGGAATGTGTCTCCAAAAGCATCTGATAAAGACCAAACTTGGGCTTTAGTAATTTTCCTGTTCTCGTTCTTCCACCTTCGAAGAAGAACTCAACCACTTGATTAGTAGTAAGTAGATAATAAACATAGGCTTCAAAACAAGTTTTATAAAGAAGATCCGAGGTAAAGGTTCTTCTAATAAAAAAGGCTCCACCTTTTCCAAAGAACTGCCCTAAAGGAAAGACGTTAAGGTTAATTCCTGCGGCTACCCTCAGAGGGATTTCAAACTCTTTATACAAGCAATATGTTAAGGCCACGTAGTCCGCATGAGACTGATGATTTGGAACAAGAATAATGCTGTATTTATCTTTTAACTTTCTAAAATCCATCCCTTCAGGAATTTCTAAGTTAACTCCGTCATACAGTTTGCCAAAAGTCGCATCTAGAAATTTGGAAGCAGACTTCACTACTGCTGGAGAAAACTCTCCATGAATTTCTTTAAAGATTTTTTTTACTCTTTTCTCATCTTGCGGCTTCGTCTTAAGACGTTCCGCAAGTTTTGGATAAGAAAGAACTATATCGTACGCATTATCTGAGATCATGATTTCCTATAAATTTAGCCCGTGAGGTTTAGACTCATACATTCCTGAAGCAGTCATTTCCATAAAGAGGGCGTTCTTAAAAATATCCACAATGTTTTGAGCATTAAGGTAAGTCATTCCTGATCTTA
>CAYWMU010000341.1:0-2450 GCA_964459395.1 uncultured Bacteriovorax sp. | reverse complement strand
CTGGAGGAGAACCTTTTGAAGCTCCTCTCAAAGATACCTTTGAAGAATTTGCGAATAGAACAATTCTTTATTGGAGAGATTGGGTAAAGGCGAGTTATGTTCCAAATATTTTTGAAAGAGAAATTATTCGCTCAGCAATTACGATTAAGATTCACCAATATGAAGACACCGGAGCAATTCTAGCGAGTGGAACGACTTCACTTCCTGAATATCCTTACTCTGGAAGAAACTGGGATTATCGTTATTGTTGGATTAGGGATACTTATTTTTCATTGGCCGCGATGAATTCTCTAGGGCATTTCGATGAAGCCGAACGTTACCTTCATTTTATTTATAATGTTGCAGCTGATGTTTCAAATCTTCAGCCTGTTTATAGAATCAACGGCTCAGGGGAAATGGTAGAAAAAATTCTTCCTTTAAAAGGTTATCTTAATTCATCTCCTGTACGGATTGGAAATGCTGCCAATCTTCAAAAACAATACGACTCTCTAGGGCAAGTGATTCTTTCACTTCTTCCTTTATTTTTAGATGAACGTATCATTAATAAAGAAAAAATCCGTTCATTAGATATCATTTCTGCCTTATTAAAAGAGATTAAAGAAGTAATGGATAAACCTGATGCAGGCATTTGGGAGTTCCGCGGAAAAACCGCAAAGCATCTTGAGACTTATCTTTTCCACTGGGCCGGAGCAAAAGGTGCAATGAAGATTGCTAAGGCCTATGGTGATATGGAACTTTTCAATGAAGCGGTAGAAGTTGCTAAAATTTCCGAACTCAATATTGAAGCTTGTTACTGCGAAGAGAATGAATGCTACATGAGTGACCAGGATCGGGTTCATTTTGATGCTTCGGCTTTTTTACTTATTACCATGAATTATCTCAATGCTGACGATGAAAGAACTCATAAGCACTTTCAGCGACTTCAGCGTGAGCTTCTTACTCCGGAGGGAATGGTTTATAGGTATCGAGCACTTGATGACTTCGGTGAAACCCATGCAACTTTTCTCATTTGTACCTATTGGTATATTGAGTGCTTGATAGTGCTTGGTTTTTTAAAAGAAGCCTACGATTGTCTGAAAAATGTCATTCAACATTCGAATCATTTAGGGTTATTATCAGAGGACCTGAGTTCCGAAGATGGCGGACAGTGGGGGAATTTCCCTCAGAACTACTCCCATGTAGGACTCATTAACGCAGCTTGTAGACTCGCTCGCAAGCAAGATTTAATGGTTTATGAATGACAACGGCCCTAAGACTCATTGCAATTTTTTTAGTTCTGACACTCGCAACGACCATAATGTCTGACCTCTTTCAAGCAGAGTTTGGAGAGATCAATTATTGGCAAAAACGAGGTGTCTTTTTTTTAATATTCGTTTCTTTCTTTCCACGTCTGACACTTCTGTTCTCATCAGTTGCCAGTGGTGGCTTTTTATGGTGGCTGGCTTTCTTTATATGCCCAAGATTTCTAGTGGCCATCCTTGCGACTGCGGCTTATTGGAATACTAACCCTATCCTCGTTACTATTAGCTGGTTTGTTGCCATCTTCGGAGAACTTGCAGAGAAATGGAGACTAACTAGCCCCATGGGGAGTAGAGGTAGAGGCTTTCAATTCAAAGTTTATCGCGGAGGGGGCTTTGGGACGCATCATGGTCACTATACTCCCCGTGAAGATTCCCAGACTTTGGGAGACAAAAATGTTTTTGAAGCAGAGTTTACTAAGAAGGATTAGGCTGCGAGTACTTTGATAGAGCTTTGAACGATATGATTGAAAAGTTCTTCGCTGAAACTCTTTTCAAGTTTTACACCGGCCTTTAAATAGACTTTGCCTTGGATCTCAACTTCACGGGTGTAAACTACTTTTGCAAAGAGAGGAGATTCCAGCTTGTTATCTCCAATAGACTTAATCCACAGATGATCATTTGCCTTTAGTTCATCTTCGTCCGTATCACTAACAATTAAGGATAGACCTGTCTCTGAAATATCATCGACATAAGTTTGGTGTTCGTGATTTCCACCTCTTCTTTCTGTGCGAGAAATAACAGTTGGATATTTTTCAAACTCAAGTTTATAACGAGATGTAGGGCGTTCTTCGATAGCTTTGGCCACGGAAGGAATGCGAGATTTGATGATATTTCCATCAACTTCTATTTCACTAACCTTGAGAATGAAATTCATTTTGCGGTAGTTAAGATTGATATAAATGTGTCGTGCATCTTCATGAGGAAGAAGTTCTTCATCTAGATGAATGTGCAAATGATTGTCTTCAATTTGAAGATGAGAAATTGCATAACTTTCTCGAGAAAAAATAAGTGGACGCTGAACTTCGCCACCGAATTCGACAGCTTTTTTCAGAATTTCTTTAATCTCTTCCTGCTTAAGATAATGCATGTAGGGCTCATCGGAAACAAAGGAGAAAAACTTAGCATATATTATGAAAATCTTAAGCTTTA
>CAYWMU010000340.1:0-2459 GCA_964459395.1 uncultured Bacteriovorax sp. | reverse complement strand
CTCCAAAAGCATCTATTCCCTTGGCGTTTAAGTCTCCAAGTTCTGCCAGAGTTTCTGAAATAAGAAGCATAACAAAAGAAGTGGATGTTTTGTGTCCTTGATCAGCTTCTGCGTGGAGACCACAAGTATTTTTAAACTTCTCAGTTAAAGCTACCAGGTAATGAGTGACAATTTGTCCAGCGTAGTGAACATCTTCAAAAGGAGAATCTGGATAATTAGGATCGTAGAGAAGATAATCTGGATATGATAAACGTCCTTCTGGAGTTGTACGAAGTGCAGAAATATGAAGAGGGTCATCCTCATGCAAAGGTCGTGATTGTTTAGCCGTTTTTCCTAGAGACCATTCTCCAACGTGTTTCCTCTTGTTCATAACGAAGCTAAAATAATCGGCAATACCTTCATTGATAGAAGATGCTTCATTGTAGCCATAAGTACCGAGGTTTGATCTAAACTTGTGCGTCCCCAAGGATGTTCCATTTCTAAAATTCATCATCACGGAAACCAGGGCGTGGCCTAGCTCATGATAAATAATGGATGGATCCTGAGCGAAGTAAAAGTTAGGGTAAGAAGAATGATATCCAAAACAAAGCTCTGGTCCAGCAGCAGAGAAAGAAGCGTTATTAGATAAATTACATTGAGCGTAGCTTGTTAAGAAATTATTTCTAAAAGTTTGGCTATCTGAATTTGTCACTCCATTGAACCAGAACATCTTAGAAGTTCCTAGATAAGGAGGAAGGGCCTTCGGAGTAGAGCCACTAAAAGCGTGAATCCTATTATAAGCAAACTGTAATTGATCGAAGAAAGTGTTCACACCTTTTTGGAGGTGGAAAAGAGTGTTAGTTTGATAGAATTCACTACTTCCTACAGGGAAAATCCAAGTGTTGTCGGCTCTTCTTGTAAGGAGATTGAGATTCTCTTTATCTCCAAGAGATCTTAGACAATTTGAAATATTATAATTAAGTTCATTGTAGTTGAAATATAAGTTGAGAGCACAGTTGCCTGTTAGCTGGGAGTTGGTCGTTATCTCTTGAGGTATGTAATGTATTATCTTATCAATACCAGGATTGGATAGAGTGGCCTTGCTTCCCAGAAGGGCAGAAGGGCTATCTAAAAAAATATAGGCCTTATTATCAAGAGTCCCATTGTTTCTATTAAGTAGCTGATTTGATTTTTTCGCAGATGGGGCTTCCGTAAAATTACAAGAAGACAGAACTCCTAAAATGAGGAAAAAGAGAGTGATTTTGAATGTTTGGGGCATCTTCCAGTGATTTGCCATATTCATAAATGTTTTATCGGCTTAGTTGAGAAAAAACTAAGCCGACTTTTTACTGTCTCATTGTACCGGCAGACTGTACCCCTAGCTCTCTTGCTACGTTTTGCATAAAGTTGAGTGCTTTGTTCGAGGATTCAGAGCCGTTGGAAGCTGTACAATAGTTGTTGGTAACTGAGCCATCGCTGTTCTGGTTCCTCTGTACATTATTAAATGCACCAACAATAAGCTCTTTGATGTCTTTGCATCTATCGATTTCGACTGTAACTCCGTCCTGTATTTCTTTCTTTGTACAGCCTTCATTTGCTAATTCAAGGAACTTTTTACACTGATCCTTGCTCGCATCTGGAAGAAGATCTTTGTTGGCTCCCTGACATATAGTAGCGGCATCAGCTTCAGTGTTATCCCCACCCATATTCTGGCCAGCACAGTAGGTTGTTAAGCTTTGGAAGTCTGCCACTGCACGAGGGTCAACTTTAGCAGCGATCTTTCCAAGGTCTTTAAAGTCTCCCTGGCAAGCAGCGTATGGGTGAGCAGCATAAGCGGGCCAGCGGGCGCAGAACTCAGCACCTTTTTCCCCAAGCTCTTGAAGCTCTTTTTGCTGCTGATGACGAGTTCTTTCCATGTTTTTTACATATTGGTCGTAATTCTTCTGACAAGCGCTCGCAAACTTCCCAGCATCTTTAATGATTTCACTATAGTTTTTTTCTGTCTGAGCAATGTGAGCAACGAGACCTTGGTCACCGTTAATAATTTGATCTTGCTGCTGTTGAACGCTGAGTTTTAACTTGTCGATATTTTCTTTGAAAATACCTACAAACTTTTCAGGGTCTTCCAGTAATAATCTTCCATCTGTTTCAGACGAGATTCCTGCAAGAGAAGATAGATATTTCCCATCTCCAAGGTGATCAGTGTTTCTTACAATATCTTTTGGAGAAGTGAAGCCTGTACCAAAAAGACCACGAAGATATTCACCTTCCTTCATATATTGAGTAAGAGCAGTATCAAAAATCTTAATGATATCTTGTTTGTTTTTTTCAACGAGTTTCTTATAGTTATTTACTCTCGCTGTACGATCTGTCTTGATTTCTTTTACAAATTTATCGGCCTGCTCTGTACAGGCTTTCATATTCTTAGAACATGAAAGAGCTGCATTCGCACAAAAAGACTCTTCAGTTGTATTAAAGGA
>CAYWMU010000339.1:0-2460 GCA_964459395.1 uncultured Bacteriovorax sp. | reverse complement strand
CTCTAACAGCTCCCCACAGATTACCATTGGCCATTCCTAAAGAGTGACCAATATCTTTTCCAAGGGCATATCCTTTACGTCTGGCATCTTTCTCACCCTGAGTTGCACCTCTCTCTGAAGCAGTTTGAACTTGAGAGCGACCTGTCTCTTCGGCTTCTGCGAGAAACTTATTATAAAGAGCCCTTCTCTTTTCAAACTCAAATTGGGCGTCAGTTACAATTGACCTCTGTCTTTCAACTTCCCTACCTAGACCTTCAAGCTCACTAACTTGCTGAGAATATCTTCTTTCTGAAGATTCAATTTGAAACCTGAGGTTTTGCTGATGTCTTTCAATATCTCGCTTTGTACTCTCATGCCGAGAGACTTCGCTTCTAATGCTTGTAAGTCTTCTTTCTGTATTAGTTAGACTCGTACGAGTATTTCTTAGTCTATTATTTAAGTCGTTATATTGCCGTTGGACCTGGGCCAGATTATTTTCAAGTTGTCTTAGTCTCTGGACCTCACGATCATATTGAGTATTTAAACTTCTCAGCTGTCTTTCTCTTCCAGAGATCGTTTGTGCTAACTGGCCCACTACTGTTTGGTGCTGCCTTACTTGTGATGATAGTCTTGAAATCTCGGCTTCTAAAGAACTTCTCTGACGATGAAGATTGTTCAGAGTACTTTGCTGTGAAGGAGTGCGATTGGGAGTTCCTTCAAGACGTGAAATATCTGAACGCACTCTTGTTAAATCAGATTGAGCTCTGCTTAGTTGATTTTGTGCATTTCTAAGTCTTCCCTGTTCTGAGTTATGATCATTTCTTGCTCTTCTTAACTCTGCTTCAACTTGATTGATCTCATTTCTGATAGGAGCGATTCTTCTAGCTTCATTATCAACATCTCTCTTAAGTCTGTCGTAATCACTTCTCGCTCTATTAACCTCTTGATTAAGTCTTCGCTCGTCATTAATTAGTCGACTTCTTTGAGTCGTAAGTTGACGAGACTCATTGGAAAGATTTCGAATGCTATTATTAATGTTAAGGATTTCGTTTGAATAATTATTGAAAGTCATTTGCATTCGCTGAATGTCTGCATACAAGTCTCTAGTATCTCGTTCCAGGTTTTGATAACGAGAAGTTAGTCTAGCGAGACTATCCGAGTGACTTTGATAAATACTTTGATAGTGCGGGAAGTTTATTTCGTCAGGGTAGTTGGCCCAAGCAGGAAGAGTGATAAGACTTAGAGTAAGAAAATGCCCAAGATATTTCATTTATCCTCCAGAATAAGGTCTTCATTTTCTTATTCCATAGAGGATATTGTTTTACAAACAAATTGAATCAAGTATGTATTAAAATCTTCTTACACCAAAGATTTGAAAAGGTTTTTCCAGTCGACCTTCATGAAGTAAAACATAAGAAGGAAACTCATTTTCAATGATCTCTCTACTCCACTTCCCTCTAACGACAACTCTTATTGGACGTCTCTGAGATAACATTTCGATCTCTCTTAAATTCATCTTTATATGCTCTACTTGTCCGAAATCATAGATAAAATAGACGTCTGCTAAAGGTAAGGAGAAGTCAGAACTACCTAAATCAGCAGCTATAAGTTTAGCATTTCTCATTCCAAACTTTTCATAAAGTCGGTTCCCCTCATTAACCCTTTCCTTAACGTACTCGTAACCAATGAATGGGTTTTTAGGGAAAATCCCACCCATAACTATCCCCATTCGTCCGTAGGCCGCACCTAGATCAATGACTTCTTGATAAGGTCTCAGTTTGAGAAGTTGTAAAATTTTCAGGATATCGCAATAAGGAGTTTGAAGAGTTTCGTTATCAAGCCCTACCCACGTTTGGACTCCACCATGAATTTTAGGTCCCCATGTTTCGTGATTACCGTCGGGATCAAATCCTGCCGCTTGATAAAGAAGCATCTCTTCTACAAAAGAAACTCTGAAATCTAGAATAAGATCTAGGTATTTTGAGTGCTGTAATTTAAAGACTGTATTTATTTTTGGGCATTTAAAAAAATCTGGATCTGAAAGAAATTTTTTAACTTCTTCCAATGTGGCCCCCTCCTGACTTAAATGCTGAAAGTCAGAGAGGGCCTGAAACTTTTTTCTTTCAAAAAAGTTTAATTGCATAGTGTGGCCGTAAAACCAATCTCATCCAAAGCTTTAATAACTTCTTCTGGCTCTTTGCCTTCAACTTCAATCGTTTTATTTTTTAAATCAACTTGAACTTGTGCATCGCTAAGTCTTTCTTTGATTGATTTTTCACAGTGTCCACAAGTCATATCAGGGACTTGAAATTTACTCATTATTTCTCTCCTGTTGTTTTTCAATTTCTATCAAAAACTTCCTCAGTCTTTGAACGCCACTATTAACGGCTTCTTCGACGCTGCTCAAATGATATATTATGGCAACGTGCTTAAAAATTTTATGGGATTCTTTATGTATAATATCGACTTCGCAGTGATAGT
>CAYWMU010000338.1:0-2461 GCA_964459395.1 uncultured Bacteriovorax sp. | reverse complement strand
AAGACGTTTATAAAGAATTCATAAATCTTTTAAAGGGTTGACCACCATGCCCGAACTACCCGACCTAATATTAAAAAATGAAAATCGAGTAATGGATACGTGAGGTTATTGATCTACAGAGTGATTCCTGCACTTTTTTGTTTTCACGACAGTTCATTTGAGTTCACGGCATTTCACAAGTTGGGCACCCATGGTATCCATGAGTATCTCTTCAAATTCAGTTGAGATTCTTCTTCCTGTTTTTACTATGAAGAAAGATAGTGGAAATCAAAGAAATTAACAGAATCACGGAATAAGATACTAACGCCCATGGAGTATTTTTTAAATCTGCCCACCTCTTAAATCCATCGAAATTGATAATATCCTTATCATAGTTTTCAGTATCAAATTGCGGATCAAACAAAATTAAAAGTAGAAGGAAAACAGTAAAAGCAATATTTGGCCAAAGTGATTGCTTTCTGGGGGCTAGAGTAGCCTGCATCAAACTTGCTTGAGAAGCTTGATCATAATCTGTATCTACCTTATTAAAAGATAAATCCTCTTCGATATAATTCCCAACTAGAAATGCTAACAGTATCAACAAAGATATAATCGAAACAAAAACAATAACATAACTTACTGAATCTGAAAAATTCAGGAATGAATGATATTTTAAAAGAAGAAAAAAGAGCATAGCAAAGAATGCCTGTAAAAATGGAATGCGTCGACCTGAGGCTGCCCCCTTAAATATCAATAAAAAAACGACCACCACTACAACTTGACTACTAGGTTTTAGATCCTTATCCATGAACCGACTCATTATGCTTATTAATTCATAAATTGCCAAAGCACCGATAAAAGGTTTTTGAATATAAGAAGTTAATAAATATGAGATTTTCTTCAGACACATTATTTACACCCATTCATGTTAATTTAGCTTTTTGAAGATCTGAAAAATAGATACCATTAGCCCAAAACCGAAGAATATCGCTGAAGACAACCCTATCCAGAATCCTTTGTTTTGAATCATCACATAAATACCTGCCACAACAAACATTAAACAACCAGTTGTCAAAAGGATGAGATTTAACCACGATAATGAACGACTCATACTGAAGTAGGATTCCGTTAGCGTAAGGCTCTCAGTTGTTTTCTCCATATGACGAGTGATCGTTTGAATATAAATATAGTAAACAAAGGTATAAAGGATGAGAAAACCGGCGGCTACGGGAAGTCCAAATGCTTTTCCCAGATATAGGGTAAAATAAACAAAAAGTAGGCTTATGATTCCACCCTTTTTAAATGATTTTCGTAATTCAATCGTCTTTTGTTCCGTGGGGATAATATATCCTTTGCCCAAAACTCCCCAAGGGTAAAACACATTCTTTCCCTCGTTGGTCTTTTTGAAATAAGAATCAGCGATAGATTCAAAATAATTCATATTGCGCTCCTATTTACAGGCAAGGCCTATTTGTCAGCTTGTTTTTTCAAATAACGAAGTATCAGCTCTGGAGTCTTGCCTGGGATTGCGTATGCAAGAAAAAGCAGCCCCATTCCAACACAACTGACCATCGTAATAATCAGAAAAGCAATCATTCCACCATGCAATCCAGAGATCTCTTTGTCTCTGTGATTAGCGAACAAAATAAGTACAGGGGTTGAGACAAAAGCGCTTCCCATAAGGCCAGACAAAACACGCATTACAGGATGCATTCGATAGTTTAAAGCATGCTCATAAGATTGAGTTTTACTGACTTGAAACTCAGGCAATTTAGATTTTATACTCTCAACTCTAATCTTTGCTCCAAAAGATCCAAAGATTCCAGAGGCTACACAAAATTTTATAAAACTTTCATCAATAACTTGTTCATAATTATCTGCCGAATATACTCTGAAAAGCGCATAAACAAAGAGGATTACACACAAAGCGATGAGGAAATTCCATTGCCACTTCTTATAGTTTATTACACTGAAGAATGAACCAATTCCGACTAGGATTAAAGGCAAGAAACCTGAGGAAACAAATTTTTGAATGCTACACGAGCAGTTTATTGAGTTAACGATGAGTGCGAGGACTGGATAAGTAACTCCGCCAATCAATACTGCCCAAATAATACGGGTGAATGAGATATATTCTTTCAACAGTTCTCACTTTCGTTTTGTAGTTACTTAAATTATAAACGTAATAGTAAATTTTATGTCTTAAGAATTCTTATTCACCAAGATTGTGCACCGCTTCATGGCTACCCGAGCTAATACTAACATGAAAATCAATCAATGGATTTGAGAGGTTGATGAACGACAGAGAGGATTCCCCCATTTTCTTTTTCACGTTGGTTCATACTAGATCTCAATAATAACGTTTTAAGAATTGTAGATGCCAAAGGTGGAACTCTGAGACCCGTTAAAATGTCTCCTCAGCTCCGAAAACTAATTGAATCACTACCCAAGACTTCTAAAAACGTCTTTTGTAATCCATTAG
>CAYWMU010000337.1:0-2467 GCA_964459395.1 uncultured Bacteriovorax sp. | reverse complement strand
AAGAAGCATTTCAGTTTATTTTTATTTGAACTGCTGAGGAGTACTCTTTGAATTTACTTCAAGGAGGATTCTTATGAGTCTATTCAACAAAAATTCATCATTAACTCCCATACGAGAACAGAACCCATGGTCGCTGTGGCAGAGAGAAATGAGTAATCTTTTCGATCGTTTTAACCGCGACTTTGGTCCAATGGAGGAGGAGTTTGGAAGCTTTTATCCAAAAATTGAAATGAAGGAAGAAGATAAAAAACTCATTGTTTGTGCTGAAGTTCCCGGGATGAGCGAGAATGATGTCAATGTAACTCTTAAAGATAATCATCTCATTTTACAAGGAGAGAGAAAGTCAGAGAGTAAAAGCGAAGAGAAAGGAACACATCGTTCTGAATTTCGTTATGGTAGTTTCTATCGTTCCATCCCCCTATCACAAGAAGTTAAAGAAGACTCCGCTAAGGCTTCATACAAAGATGGGCTTTTAACCATTGAGTTTGAAAAGTCTGCGGATTCAATGTCTCAAACTAAAAAAATTCCGATTACTCGTTCTTAATCTTCGCTTTAAATTCTTTAATAAAACTGATCTAATTTAACTAGAAAAATTAGATCAGTTTTATTACTATTAATTTATCCCCTATAATGGGAATTATACGAGAGAACACTGCGTATAAAAAATTTAAGCGTCTAGGTTATCATATGGGCCATCAAAAAGTTTTATCTAAGCTTCTCAGTAAGAAAGAAAGAGTTCCTATTGTCACAGAAAAGCTCGATCCTTCTTTTAAGGTAGAAGCATTCCTAAAGTCTGAGGAAGCTTTAAAGAAAACTAAAAATAAAGTGGGAAGACCAGTAGTTGCGCCGAAACTTAAGGCCAGAAATATTACAGTTTGTATGGCCGTGTCCTATATTAATTTTTTAGATTCCTTTAAACCTCCCTTTAAAAAAATCCAAGGAAGAGGAAGGAAACTACGTTTTATCATTGATGAGTTTATACGGATGAGTAAACGACAACGAGGACAGCTAAAATTCTTGCAAGAGGGACTTCATTCCCTCCAGCTTGTACTTGAGAGTTTTTCTGACCATGTTAAAAAAGGAGAAAAACTCACTTTAACTCCAAAAGAAAAACAACTCATCTCCTCTCATGTTAATCGAGTCATACTTCTGGCTCAAATTCTTTGCTTTACACCCCAAGAACTCAAAAAGATTCTTCCAAGAGATGATTGGAATCTGTATTCGTTTTGCTTACACTGGAATTATAAATAGGTGAATATGGAAGTTTCTAAAGTTAAAGTTTACTCAATTAGTAAGTATCAAAAAGTTGATAAGAATAAACTCTATTATGGATTTATATATAATTTCCCCTCTGAAAATACTCAGGAAGCTTATCAAAGGGATCTCTCTAAATTTCTTAACTTCCTTCATGTTGCTTTTAAAAACTTAGACGAAGTTTATTGCGAACATGCTCATGTGGTAGCCTTTAAAGATTTTCTTATAAAAAGAGGGGAGTCTACAAGGACGATAAATCGCATGCTCTCCTGTCTCTATTCATTTTATGAGTATTTAATAGACCTTGATCTGATTGATAAAAATCCTGTCGTTAGGGTGAAACGATTTAAGATAGAGAAGATTGTAAAGACTCATGACCTTTCTGATGAGCAAGTTGATAGTTTGTTAGGAGTGATTCCATCGACACCTGCTGGTCTTCTTCACCGGGCCATTCTGACTCTTTATTTTACGACTGGCATGAGACACCGAGAGGTGAGTCACTTAAAATTTTCTCATTTGAGCGAAGAATTAGGAATGACTGTTATTAAGTACAAGGCCAAAGGGGGGAAAGAAATGGTCATGCCTCTTAATGAGAAGGCCCTTGATTCACTTTCTCATTATTTATGTTGGTGTGATGAAAACGATTATCCCATGACCGGAGATCATTATATATTTAGGGCCACAAAAAATTTGTTAGGGAGATGTCGAAATACCCCGCTTGATCCTAAATCAATTAATTACATTATAAAGAAATATGCCAAACAAGTAGGGGTTACTTCCAAGATTACCATTCACTCGGCACGATCCACTGTGATTGGTAAGCTTTTAGACCAAGGACATGCTCTTGAGCGTGTTGCAGACTTTGTAGGTCACAAAGATATTTCAATGACTAAGGCCTATAGTAAGAGAAAACAAAAACTTCAGGAGAGTTTAAGCTTTTCTCTTTAGTTTTCCCAACTTCTTACTTCCTCAGGAGTAACAAATTCTTCTTGCTCTTGCTCCTGTTCTTCTTCGAAGTAGATATCTTCTTGGGCATCTATGTGATGAGGTTCACTTTCTCGCTGATCCTCAAGATATTCGGTTTCAGTAGCTCCATTAACCGATGGCTCAATAGATCTATCTTCTTGGGCTTCCGGAACAATACCATCTATCACATTGTCAGGTAGATTCTCCTGCTCTTTGCATTTTCTGTATACCTCACTTATAATATTTT
>CAYWMU010000336.1:0-2472 GCA_964459395.1 uncultured Bacteriovorax sp. | reverse complement strand
GCATCATGCAGATTATTTTGCAGATCATTCGCATCCTAATCGACCTGCTCAGACATTAGTCATCTCGTAGTCGCAATTTACTATGATTATATATACTTTCCCTCAACTTATTAAAATGATCAGGAACGAAGCTGGTTTAACGCAGGCTGAGTTTGCTGATGAAATTAACGTTTCAAAAGTCCTAATTGCCATGGTTGAAAGTGGCCAAAAAGAGGCTTCGAAAAAACTAGTTGAAAAAGTGGCAGAGCGTCTTCATGTTAGCCCCATCTCCATAACTCCCTTTCTATTCAACGATGATAAAAAAAACTTGAATAGCTTATCGGGAATCGAAAAAAGCTTTTTGAACTCCGGCCTAAAATTACAGGAATATCTGATTAAAGACCGGGCAAAGCTACTTAAGGAGAAGAATGGTACAAGAACGTTATCCTAATATTCAAATTCGAAGTAAGAACGAGCTTGCTAAACAAATCAGCAGTTTTAAACTTCCTGTTTCTGACGCGATGGCACTTATACAAGATGCTCTCGATAACTTTGATAACTATTGGCACGATCATCCTAAGCAATCAGAACCAGAAAAGGATAAATGGGTTAGAGATGCATCTGGGACCAAGCTATCGAAGATACATAAACTAATTAACGCCAGGGTCCTTAAGCCCCACGACAAAAAACTGCCTTATTTTATTTTTGGTGGCATAAGTGGAAAGAATCATAAATCAGCCGCCTTTCATCTTCTTGGCAATAAAAGAAAAAGAGTTTTGCTTAAGTTGGATATCAAGAGGTTCTATGAGCAAATATCAGAAGCACGGGTAAGACAATTTTTTATACAAAAATGCCACTGCTCTGAAAAGGGAGCAAAGCTACTGGCTTCCTTGTGCTGTGTTCCAATTGGGCAAAAAGGAACCGGTGGCGTTTATAAAACAATCGGCCGGGGTTTTGCTCCGTCATCACGTCTCGCTGCATGGTGTAACTTAGACACATTTACTAAACTTGAGAAACTAGTCAAAAAAGAGCTAAGAGGCAAAGACCCCCGAATCGCTATCTACGTAGATGATATTGGAATAACTGCAAGCAGAGCCACAAACGAGGAGATGATTGAGCTTTACAACAAGATAAAACCTATCTTGATGTCAGATAAGAATCAAACCCTTCCACTAAATGATTCAAAAACAAAGATAATTCATCATTCAGGCGAAATGTATGATATTAATAGAAAGTTCTTAAAGCGAAAAGGTTTTGAAATATTAGGTATCCAAATGAACAGAAATTCTTTAACACCTGGGACTAAGACAAGGTGGAAGTTAGTTAATTTAAAGAAAGAAATTGAAAAAAGAAAATCAGACAGTAAAAACCTAAAAATAAGATGCAAGTCTGTCCTCCGCTATAAAAAATATATTGAGAAGGACGAAGCAAAGGTTTAAATGGGGAGAAAGGAATGAAAACATTTCAATTGTTTGTAGATGAATCTGGGGTAGCTAATCCTAAAGATAGACAAAATTCCGATCTTTATGTTCTTTCAGGAACCTCTATCTCATCTGAAAGAAGAGAAGAGATTAAGGTTCTCGCTGACCAAATTAAATTCAAGTATTGGGGGAGAACTGATATCGTTTTTCATTCAAGAGAAATAGGCCGAGATGAAGGTGACTTTTCTATATTTAAAGCTGATCCGGCCTTAAAAAAATCCTTTATTACGGATTTGCTTTTCTTATTAAGAAAAGCCCCGATTATTCTGCTTATCATTATAGTCGATAAGAAGCAAGCCAGAATAAAAGGCTGGAACCATATCAAGATAGTAAAAGAAACTACAGATAAATTGATTTACCATTTCATCGCATTAGTTCTTAGCAATAAACAGTTCAAAGGGAAGATTATTATTGAGTCTGCAACTGCTGAAAAAGATAAGTACTATTTGAGTTCTTTCTCTTACTATCTGTCGCCAGGATCAACTTTGGGCACTAATTGTGATGATATAAAAAAAGCTCTAACTTCACTAACATTTGTGACAAAAAACAATAACGATATTGAAGAGCAGATATCGGATTTATTGTGCTATGCCGCAAAGTGCAAGTATCAACAGAAAAAAGGAAAAGTTTTTGCAAAGAATACTTATGAGGAGAGAGTGATTAGGGTCCTAGACAAAAAGATATTTAAAGCTCCTTCAACCAACAGTTTGAGGAAACTTGGTTTTTATAACAAGATAGAAGCGTTTTGCGTAATACCTAAATTAAGTAAAAAAACGTGCTCGAGCCTACCGGTCTCTCCCACGTCTTTTATATATTGATAATATCAAACAATGCAAAAATGTCAATGTTGGCTTAACTATCGGGAGTGCATCTCTGCCCGGGAGAGGGAAAACTAGGGGTGCCTCTGGATTAGCAATATAGGTGTACCTCAAAAAAATTTAAAACTTTTTAACTTAAAATTTTCTCTTAAAATTTAAGATCAAAGTCAGCTTCAGTTCGGGGATCAGTATTA
>CAYWMU010000335.1:0-2473 GCA_964459395.1 uncultured Bacteriovorax sp. | reverse complement strand
CTGGCGAAGAAGGTATCAAAGTTTTCAAAAAAGCTATGAACAACATTAAGCCAGCTGTTGAAGTTCGTTCTCGCCGTATCGGTGGTGCAACTTACCAAGTTCCAGTAGAAGTTCGTCCAAACAGAAAGCAATCTCTTGCTCTTCGTTGGTTACGTGACTATTCACGCTCTCGTTCTGGAAGAACTATGGTTGAGAGACTTGCTGATGAGATCATCGATGCAGCTAACAACCGTGGTGGAGCAGTTAAGAAAAGAGAAGATGTTTATAAAATGGCTGAAGCTAACAAGGCTTTCGCTCACCTTAAATGGTAATCTCGCTTTTTAAATGAAATCCATTGAAATTCCAAGGCTTCGTAATATCGGCATCATGGCTCACATTGATGCCGGTAAAACGACCACCACAGAAAGAATCCTGTATTATACCGGAAAAAACTATAAGCTCGGCGAAGTGCACGAGGGTACTGCTACTATGGACTGGATGGTTCAAGAGCAGGAGCGTGGTATTACTATCACTTCGGCCGCAACGACCTGTCAGTGGAATGGTGCAACTGTAAATATCATTGATACTCCAGGGCACGTTGACTTCACTATCGAAGTTGAACGTTCTCTACGTGTACTCGATGGTGCAGTTGGTGTTTTTTGCGCTGTGGGTGGGGTTGAGCCTCAATCGGAAACGGTTTGGGGGCAAGCCGATAAATATAAAGTTCCAAGAATCGCTTTCGTTAATAAAATGGATCGCGTTGGAGCTGATTTCCTAAATGTTATTTCTGAAATTCGTGAAAAGCTTGGAAAAAAAGCTGCAGCAGTTCAAATGCCAGTGGGTTCTGAAGAGAACTTTACGGGTATGATTGATCTTCTCGCGTTAAAAAAAATGACTTGGCATGATAATGACCAGGGCTCCAAGTTTGAAGTCTCAGAGCTTGAGGGTAGTGAGCTTGAAGAAGCAAAACTATACCGTGAAGAACTTATTGATCATCTTGTTGATTATGATGACTCCCTCGCAGATGCTTTCTTAATGGGTGAGGAAATCTCATCAGACACACTTAAAAAAACTATTCGCAAGGCCACTATTGAGCATGGATTTATTCCTGTACTTTGTGGAACGGCCTTTAAAAATAAAGGTATCCAGCCGCTCTTAGATGCAGTTGTTGATTACCTCCCTTCTCCTGCTGATATTGGCGATGTGAAGGGACATGATGCTAAAGATTTTGAAAAAATGATCGTTCGTAAAGCCGATGATAATGAACTATTCTCAGCATTGGCCTTTAAGATCTCCTCTGATCCATTTGTTGGTCAGATCACTTATCTTCGCATCTACTCAGGAGAATTAAGACCTGGATCACAGGTTTACAATCCTCTTGAAAAGAAAAAAGAACGAATTAACAAAATTCTTCAAATGCACGCTAACAAAAGAACTGAACTGGAAGTGACTGGGGCAGGTGAGATTGTTGCGGTTACAGGATTAAAGTTTACGACAACGGGCCAAACTCTTTGTGCTGAACATAAGCCTATTATTTTCGACTTAATGGAATTCCCGGAAACGGTTATTTCAATTGCGATTGAGCCTAAAACATCTGCAGATGAAGAAAAGTTACAAAAAACTCTAGATTACTTAAAAATTGAAGATCCTTCTTTTAGTTATTCTCACAATAAAGAAACCGGGCAACTTCTGATTTATGGTATGGGTGAACTGCACCTAGATATCATTGCAGATAGACTGGAAAGAGAGTTCAAAGTAGCGGTCAACAAAGGTAGCCCTCAAGTGGCCTATCGTGAATCCATTGCTGGCGAAGGTAAGGCCGAGCATGAGTACCGTCGTGAAATTGCGGGTAAGAATCAGTACGGGCATGTATCTGTAAAAGTGGAGCCTATTCTTGATTCACTTGAAATAAAAATAGATTTTTCTAAGATTTCAAGAGAAATTCCTACAGAGATATATGAAGCCATTAAGCGAGGAATTCTGGAAGCAGCACCAGGTGGAGCGATGGCCGGATATCCATTAATCGGAATTCATGCTAAAGTTGAGCCGGTTCAATATAATGATCTTGAATCTACCGATATTGCGTATACTATTGCAGCATCGATGGCCTTTAAGGAAGCTTGTCAGAATGCAGGTCTAGTTCTGATGGAGCCAATGATGAATGTCGAAATAACGACCCCGACAGAGTATTCAGGGGATGTTATTGCAGATATAAATTCTAAACGTGGCCGTATTTTAGGAATTGATGCTAAAAACAATAAAGATGTTGTTAAAGCAGAAGCTCCATTATCAGGGCTCTTTGGATATAGTACGCAGCTACGTTCGAAGACACAGGGCCGTGCAAGTTTTACACTAACGTTTAAAAAGTATGAAGGTTTAACCCATAATCAGGCAAAAGATATTCTACAGAAGCGTGGAATTTACATTTAAGGAGATGTCGTCATGGCAAAGGAAAAATTTGACCGTAGTAAGCCACACGTAAACATTGGTACTA
>CAYWMU010000334.1:0-2482 GCA_964459395.1 uncultured Bacteriovorax sp. | reverse complement strand
GTTTCTTCTCATCACGGCTAAAGATTCGGATCTCTGCGATATCAGTATCAAGGAATCGATCGAGCACGGCTGACCCAAAGGAGCCAGTACCGCCGGTGATAAGGATGGTTTTGTTGTTGAACATAGTTTCCCTAACCTTTCTAATGAGTGGGTAAAGCTTCAATGAGGTCTAATGAGAACTCAGGGGTATTCATTGCAAAAGTTTTTAAGACGTATGCTTTATCCACTCGCTTTCCTCTAGTATCCTGCATAAATGAACTAACTTCCACAACCAAATCATCATAATTTCTTCTTGAATCAATTAAGAGAGCTAACGGATATTTTTCTAATTCTGCCAAAACAGGATCTTCATCAAAGCTATAAAAATGAATAATTGGTTTTAAATATGAAATATACTCGTACGTTTTAGCTGGTACCATATCGGAAGAACTATTTCCGATGCTAATAAGAAAATCTGCTTCATGAAGAGCTTCTTGAAGGTCAAGGAAAGGAAGAAGCCCTTTATATTGAATTCGCTTATTAGATCGTTTGGAGTATCTCGATATTAAATCACTTGTGTTATCAACACGTCCATAAATATACAGTTTAGCCTCTTCAAGGCGTTGAAAGACTTCCAGAATTGGCTTTGGATTGCGATAATTCAAATCTAGAGTACCAGCAAAATAGCATTGGATTACAGGAGATAGGCTATTCTTCTCTTGTTCGGGAAGAATGGAAAGCATAGGAAAACTTGCAACTCCCATTTTATTACGGTATGGATCAAAGCGTTTTTGAGCATAATGCTGTTCGTGGTTGTTCATAATCATAATCACATCAACTGTGTCAAAGATTTTTTCTTCCCATCGACGCATCAATCGTAGTTTTTGCCTGTAACTTAAAAATCTTCCACCCATTCGGTTTGTATAAGAATCTAAGTCGTATAACACTGCTTTAACTTTTTCTCCGTATTTCTTTTTAGCCGCTACAGTAGCGAGCCCTCCCATGAAGGGGTTATTCAAAGCAATGATTAAAGAGATATCATGTTTCTCTACAAGTTCTATAACTTTCTTCTTATATGAGTGAAGGGCTTTAAGAGAAGTTAATGGATACACAAATATGTGTAACAATCCAGCAAAATTATAAAACAGGCTTCGTATTTTTTTGGTCGGAATAAACTGCCCATAATAATCATATTTAATCCGATGAATCTTGATGTTTTGAAACAACTCTGCATTCGCCTGCCCTCGGTTAAGATTAGTAGTCATCCAAACCGAGTTACCTTGTTCAAGTAATTTTCTAGTAAGGTTTAATCCAATTACAGCGTTAGAGGTTGGAGCCAAGATAAAATCCTGAGAAATTATGAGCACATTTTGATTCATTCTTCCCTCTTTAATTATCTCACCTTACGTATTTTATGCCAAAGTGATTTTAGAGCTTTATTTGAGCTCAGCTGGTTGTACAGGGAGATACGATATTCTGTATGTTGCTTAGGCTCTGATCTCATTACTTGATTAAATTCATCATCCGTGAGTTCTAATTTTTCCTTTATGTAATCGACAAGTTCATCCATGTATTCATCTTTACACAAGGGTTCTTTTATTTTTTCAAGCGCTTCCATTCTGGAAAGTTGACCAGAAATTATCATGCTTGATAGGTGTGACTTTCTTTTATCAACTCCAAACTTTTTTGGTAGCCAATATAATTGAGCAAAAGCTGTGAGATGGTTTTCTAAGTGCTTTGCCCCATAGAAGGTAAACCCACTGAATTTATGTAACTCTTGGATAGCATCTTCCCTGTTATAATTAATGAAGTTTAAAGGCAAAAAAGTCTCAATATTAAGTATACGGCTCGTGATTCTATGCCTCACTAAAGACATTAATGGAATGTTGATTCTTTTTTGTCTTCCAAATTTCTTGTAAATATCCTTAATATTTGCCACGTCAAAAGCTCCGTGTGTATTCCCATTTTCTAGGATACATTCTAGAGCAAAATTAGTACCTGATAAAAAACTCTTAATATTTTTTTCTTTGGCAATCTTATATAAATGAGAGAAAATTAAATTATCCTGAGGAACCGCAATATTTGGGACGGATGCAAATAAGTAAGCGCGGGTTAAATCATTAAATTGAACAGAGTCAGGGGTGATAATATCCAAATGTATTTTTGCTTTCTCACACAAATCCTTAATGTTTTTCTCTGCTATTTCAGTATTGAACCCATCATTTACGTGAATTGCATAAATACGCAAACCCCATTTTACAGCCCCGAGATAGGCAAGATAGACTGAATCTAACCCTCCCGATACCCCCATCAAGCAATCATATTCTCGGTCTCTACCTTCTTGCTTTATCTTTGACAATAACGCATTTAGCCTTCGCTCTCCTTCTTCATTTTGAAAATATGTGTAAAGGAGACTATTCAACGCTGAAGTACAATAATTACAAAATCCATTCTCATCAAACGTGATTGTTTAGTCACTTTCATTATCCATAATACAACGTTT
>CAYWMU010000333.1:0-2489 GCA_964459395.1 uncultured Bacteriovorax sp. | reverse complement strand
CAGTTTTAAAATCAAGGGCAGAAAAACTGTCATCAAAAATTAACACTTCGGGTTCTTTAACCATAGCCCTGGCCATAGAAAGCCTCTGTTTTTGACCGCCTGAAACATTGATACCGCCTTGAGCAATTTCGGTTAAAATACCCTCGTCTTTTTCAGTTATAAATTTCTTGGCTTGAGCAATACTGATGGCTTTTTCTACAGCTTCATCAGTCGCATCGCCATTTTTACCGTACTTCAAGTTACTTTCAATAGTACCCATAAATAGGATCCCTCTTTGTGGTACATATCCAATCCGGTTTCGTAGTTCGGCAAGACTTAGTTCTTCTATATTAATGCCGTCAAAAAGTATTTCTCCTTCAGTAGCATCATAAAACCTAGGAATTAGATTAATCAAAGTAGATTTACCGCTGCCTATGCCACCGATAAAGGCGGTAGTCTTCCCTGGTTGTGCTGTAAATGAAATGTCTTTTAACACACACTCTTCAGCAGTCGGATACTTGAAACTGACATTGCGAAACTCGATTTTTCCTGACGAATAAGGGGGTAATTGTTTGACAGTGATCGGGTCTGTAATGGTAACTTCTTGATCCAAAACCTCTGAAATTCTCCTGATTGATACGGAAGCTCTTGGTAAAATTATGGATATCATGGAAATCATCAAAAATGACATGATAATCTGCATTGTATACTGCATAAAAGCCATCATATCGCCTACTTGGATCACCCCTTTATCTACTTCATGAGCACCGATCCAAATAATAAGCAGCATTATTCCATTCATGATTAGCATCATAAGAGGCATCATCAGCACCATTAATCGAGATATAAACAAATTGGTCTCAGTCAAATCCTTATTTGCCTTGTCAAACTTATTCTCTTCGTATTCCTGATTATTAAAAGCACGAATCACCATTAACCCATTGAGTGCTTCCCGCATTACTAAGTTTACCTTATCAATCAACTGCTGCACCTTTCTAAATTTGGGTGTAGCAATAGAAAACAAGACAATAACCAGAGTGAGAATGCTTAATACTCCTACACCGATTATCCAGGCCATAGAGGTATTAGTGTTTAGAGCTCTAAACACACCTCCGACTCCTAGAATCGGTGCATAAAACACTGTTCTTAGAAGCATAATCAAAAACATCTGAACTTGTTGGACATCATTAGTACTTCTGGTAATAAGTGAAGCCGTAGAAAACTGGTCAAATTCCGCCGGTGAAAAAGTAGTGACTTTCTTGAATACTTTTCTCCGCAGATTTCTACCTAAAGCTGCTGATATTCTAGCTGATAAAAACCCTACAGAAATTGAAGCAATCACACCTAAAAGTGCAATGCCTAACATAATACCGCCAACTATTACAATATAACTAGTCTGTACCTTTTCAATATTGACCCCAATAACTTGATACTCTTGCCCGATGTAAACGGCTGCCGATTGAGTAATCATTGATTTGGGCATAGCACTGAATTCTTGTTGTAATCTGGCAGCAATAGCATTTAAGTACTCCGCCGGTAGATTCTCTAAAATTGTAAAAGGATCTACTCCAGGAGGTAGACTTTTTAGAAAATCACTTTCTAGTAATGACATGTCAGGTGCATCGCTGCTGTTTTCCATGCTGTGGCGTTCGATACCCGAAACTACAAGCACTGCTTTCCCCAGAAAATCATTCATAATATCGAATTCTTCCTGGGGAGTTTCAGTTAATAAATATAAACTCTCGTTAGCTAATGCGGGGTACTTTTTTTGCAGCTTTTGATACTCACTTGAAGTCAAGTTATCCTTGCTGATTAAGCGATAGTTCCTATCCAATACTTCCTTTTCCTGCGCAGTCAAAAAAAGGTTGATTTTTCTTAAGGTATCTGCTCTAATCACTTCAGGTACTGCATTTTCAATCCCATTTTGCTGAATTCCTACATTAACAATGCGGGACATATAATCGGGAAGAGCTAAATCGGTCATTGCTTGAAAAAATAGTAAGACTACAACTGCAAATATTATCGGAATAAATGGTTTTAACTCTTTTAACATATTTCGCATATTTTTCCTCCCATATCAACATAATTTCCGATCTTGACCGGCTGTTATCAGGTTATCTCTAATTCTACCCAAAAATTCTTTTAACTTTTCTCGTTCCTCAGTTTCAAATCCTGTAAACATTTCAGTGTCAATCTCTCTCATAACATTTTCCGCCATTTTAAAGGCATCCCGACCCTTTTCCGTAATAAAGACACGAGAAATTCTTTGATCTTCCTCATCTTGATGCCGCATTACTAACCCGGCCTTTTCCATCCTGCCAAGCATAACTGTTAAGGTAGCTGGTTTTATCTGTAATCTGGCTGCCAATTCTTTTTGACTTAACCCGCTTTCCTTATTTAATATGAAAAGTAGTGGGGGCTGCCCGGGATAAACACCCACATCCACCAGAAGTACATGCATAAGGTAGTGATGCTGGCGCACAATCTCAAAAAACACATAATGCAAAGAA
>CAYWMU010000332.1:0-2496 GCA_964459395.1 uncultured Bacteriovorax sp. | reverse complement strand
TTGTCAGCTACTGGAACCGCTACTTTGAAGTCATCATGTTCATCAACGACAGCCGAAAGTACACCTTGCAGGTGGTCCTCCGCTCCTTGATGTTTGAGTCTGATGAGTCATTGGGCGGTGGCCAATACGTCTACAACAACCTCAAGATGGCAGTCATGGTATTGGGTATGCTCCCAGTATTGGTCATCTATCCCTTCGTGCAGCGTCACTTCGTCTCAGGCTTGATGCTCGGTGGTATCAAGGGGTAGAGGCCACTCTTTCTCTTGTCTCAATAACTCAATGAGCTTTGGCATCGAAGTGCCCAGGTTGTGCATTAGATCGGGAAATGATTGGGCAAAGGAAGCAGCATGTTGAATTGCAGTATCCACCCGCCCACAATATTGTTCTTTGAATTTTATTGTCGAAATGCGCTTCGAATGACCGCTTCCTGTTAATTCTTTAAAAACCTTTGAAAGCGTTTTACTGGTGAATGAGTGTTTTTTTGATTCGGTCCTATTCTCAAGGAATTGATTGAGATCCTCCTGGGAAAATTCCTTGGCTATATCTTTGAAGTGAAGCAACAACCAAAATTCGAAGCAAGGATTTGAGAAGAAAAGATGAACTCGTTTCTCATTACACCACTCAATACACTCTTGGATGCTCTTTTCGGAGTTAGAGTGTTTGTCACGATCAAGGATAATGCAAAACTCATCTTCATCTGAGCTTCGCTTTTTCAAGTAATTGAGGTAAGTAAGATTAATCTCTAGCAGTTGAAAGCGCTCTTCTAGTTTCTTTATTTCAGTTTCAGATAAAGCCCCTTCCTGATATGCACTGATAGTAGAATGTGGAATTATTTCAAAAATCGAAGGATTATGCTTTTGTATGATGGTTTTAAAGTCGTGGTCACGAACGAAGAAAAATTCATCCAAAAGAGCAATAACATCCTTTGGCTTGCTGCCGCTCTCACTTCTTTTTCGTGACAAGGCTTCGACATTAACAATTGAAACAATTCCCAGCTCTCTGCGATAATCTGAGATACCCAATAGATAATCTTTTTCAGTAACAGCTCCTTCAGCAGATACCCAAAAGATTTTACGAGGATCCCTCTCTCCTAATCTACGATCCAAAGGATTGCTATGTAAATGGAATCTGTTACGACTCATTCAGTTCACTCTCCCATTCTTTGAACAATGGAATCGCACCATACCGGCCTAAGAGGTACTCTCGTTCAATGTTCTTATCAAACCGCTCTTTGAATTCACTGAGTGAGTACAGACGAGAAGAGCAATCCTGTTGTCGCTCAACAAACCAAATCTCATCTTGGCGAAGTAAGTCAAGATTTAAGACATGTGATTCATGAGTAGTTGCGATTAGTTGCGTAGCATATCCTTTTGTTCTTTCATAGAATTTTTGAATATATGTAAGTAACAATTGAGAGTGCAAACTCCTCCCAATTTCATCAATAACGAAAACTCTTGGTCCTTGTAGCAACAATAATGGTAACAAATCAAAAAGACGGATGGTTCCATCAGATTCGTCCATGCTAGAAAAGAGTTCAGTATCACATCCATGGTTCATGACCAACTGGTGAACTACAATCTCTCCATCATCCTTTCGCTCCAATTGATAAATTTCTTTTTCTTGACGAATAATGCGAGGAAAAGTTTGTGCTGCTCGATCTCCACCAACATATCTCTTGAAATTTTCGTTCATTTCATCGAGTGGTATACTTCTTGGCTCAATCGCAGTAATTCCTGTGTCAAAGGAGTGAAGAGCTGTTTCAAATTTCTCTCTTAACACTGGATTAAGTGCAAATTCACCTATGCCGTAGTAGCGGGAGTAAGGATAAATGAAGGTCAACGAGTCCAGCCATTGAAACGCTTCTTTAAACGTCTTGAAAAACCCAGTGTCTTCAGCGGTTCTTTTGGCAATATCGGCAAGCATAAATGTGTTTTTGAGTTGCTCATTTTTCCAGTCTTTGAAGTCATCTTTATATACATCAAACCGCTTTTTATCAGGCCCAGATTTACTGACTATATCGCTATCAATCGTTACTGATCCATCCTCTTCCTGGTTTCGGTTGAAGACATAGCGAACACTGTCCCCACCTACAACAGCCAACCATTCAGAAACGATGGTTTGATGGAGGTACGAAAGCGCAAAACCATAGGAGTATTGTGTTTCATTGGCAAAGAAGTCAAACTGAAAAATCCCAGGGCGTTCGAGACACCCCTCTTGTAAACGAAAGTGCCGACCGCTTGTGTCTACCTTATCGACTCCTTTGATTACGAGTCGTCGGGCAAATTCCATCGCCTCTACCAAATTGGACTTTCCACTTGCATTTGCTCCGAAGATAAAGCTGCCCTTGAGAAGGCGATTTTCATTTATTGTATGGATGTGATCTGGATGCCGAGTCCCTTTGGTAGCAGCCATAGAGAAGGTAGATTGATCGCGAAAAGATTTAAAGTTCTCTACAGAAAAACGTATTAGCATACTATCACCTCATCTCTATACTAT
>CAYWMU010000331.1:0-2499 GCA_964459395.1 uncultured Bacteriovorax sp. | reverse complement strand
GTGCTTTAGGCATAACAAAAAATAACCTGGATAGTAACCTTAGGAAGCTATCTAGTGGTGAACGGATAACTCGTGCGGCTGATGATGCTGCGGGACTCGCGATCAGTGAAAAATTAAAAGGTCACATCCGAGGACTAAGACAAGCAAGAAGGAATGCAGAAGATGGAATTTCACTTGTACAAACAGCAGAAGGCGGACTCAACGAGATATCAAATATCGTCATCAGACTCAGAGAACTTGCAGTGCAAGCAGCCTCTGATACGGTGGGCGATACAGAGAGGGGATTTTCTGATATCGAGTTTCAAAACCTTCTTCAAGAGATCCAACGGATCGCAGATGGTTCAGAATTCATCGGAAGAAAACTTCTTAACGGCACCGGTGGCATGGTTGAAATTCAAGTGGGAATCCACAATGATCCAACCTTGGACAGAATCAGATATGATTCAAGTGACGCCGATGCAACAATTGAAAGCCTTGGTATCTCTGGAGAGACCATCGCTAACAAAGAAGGGGCCCAGCTTGCGTTGTCAAAACTGGACAATGCTCTCACCCGGATTAACGGAACGAGAGCTAATCTAGGTGCACTTCAAAACCGTCTGCAATCAGCAAGTAATACGCTGATGATCACAGATGAGAATTTTAGTGCGGCCAACTCAAGAATTCGTGATGTCGATGTCGCTGCAGAAACAGCTGACATGGCCAAGAATAACATTCTCTCTCAAGCGGGAGTATCAGTTCTGGCCCAAGCGAATCAGGCACCAAATTTTGCCTTGAAGCTATTGCAATAATTAACACTCACTACGACCTTGCTCCGAATGGAGCAAGGTTTTCTTTTTTTCTATTCATGCTAAATTAATTATATGAAAAAAACTGTCCTCATTTTTGGCATTACTTCCTTTGTCGGTTCTAACTTTGCTGAGGTTCTTTCAGAGAACTTTCACGTAGTGGGAACCTATCATAACGAGGAACAGTTCTTACCCTCTCATTTTTCTATGTTGAGATGTAATGTTTTGAATAAGGAAGAAGTAACAAGGGCCATTAAATTTTTTAAACCAGACTATGTTATCTATGCAGTAGGTATCTCTTCCTTAGAAACGGCTAAGGGCCATCCCAAAGAAGCGGAGGCATTAAACTCTACTGGGGCCATCAATTGCTTAAATGCTGCGGAAAGGTCTGGAGCTTTATTTATCTATTTATCTTCAGCTTTTGTTCTCTCAGGTGATAATAAATTTTTTAAGGAATCAGATACACCTTTTCCCTCAACCAATTATGGGAGTTCCGTTGCTAATGCAGAGTTTTTAATTCAAAAATCTTCTCTTCATTATCTCATACTTCGTTGCCCTGTTCTTTATGGTCGAAGTTATTCAGTTAAGCGTTTAAATATTTTTGAACTGATTCAACAGAGCGTTTTTGAACAAAAGGTTCTAAAACTTGATGACCAAGTACAAGTGGGCTTCTTAGATGTGCAACTGATAGCCCGCTTCTTAGTGGTGTTACTTGAAAAAAGAATTGTAAATCGGCTCCTTCAAATCTCATCCAAAGATCATCTAACGACTTATCAATTTGCAAAAAAATATGCTCAGGTTTTTAATGTTTCCAGTTCAACTTTTGAGACAAAAAATGGGGGATTCCCGCAAGAAGCAAAGGCCGGAACGAATTTGAGTTTTAAGATGGACGTGACTAATACTGAATCTCGAATTGGGATTAAGATGCCAACCATTCAAGAGTCATTAGAGTTTTCACAAAGAAGATTTAGCGCGAAGAATTTTTAATGAACTCTGTTAGATAGTATTTCACCAGAGCTTCAATCTCGACAGGCTCTCCTTGGAATCTCCATGAAATAGTATTGAAAGGTCCAACATGGGCCTTAATTTCATGAATAGCATGAACGGATTGATTTTCATTTGCTAAGCGAGCGGCAAAAAGACCACCACTATTAGAGAGAAAACCAATGCTCACAACATCAGGTGCACGACGAGCAACGATGAGTTTGAGAGAGTTTCTAAAAAGAATGAAATCATTAATAGTATTAGAAATTCTGAAAACTTTAATATTACGAGAAGACTCTCTATTGCCACGATGTTGGTTGAAGAGAGAGACGTAAAATTCAAAACGATCTTTTAATTTGTTAACAAACTCCAGAGAAGATTCTTCTAAGAGAGCTTGTGTATTGAGATGATCATTGAAACGAATGATCCCAGACTCCTCCATATTCACTTCTTCAAGTGCGAGGGTCTCGATCCACGAAACATTTTGATAATCGTTGACGTTAATGAATTCCATATTTTAATTGTTTGGTTTAAGACTGATAACGTCAAGAAAAAAGAAATAAAGGCCCGGTGAAGCGGATAACGGTTTCGCGCCCCTAGTAAACTAGGTGGGCGCAATTAGTAATCACTTTAGGCTTCTCACATTCTGACCAAATACTTGGCCAGGTAAGCTTGCACACCATGATCAGGGACCGCTCCCGAAAATTAATTGTAGGGGCGAAACTTATAT
>CAYWMU010000330.1:0-2524 GCA_964459395.1 uncultured Bacteriovorax sp. | reverse complement strand
GTGACCTTAATTCTGCTGCTCAAGCTGCTGAAGAATTACTCGTTTCAGAAGGCCCATTTGCTGAGGCTACTGACCACCTAGACGAAAACGACTTATTGTATGGAGGAGATAAAACTTCCAATAATCCTTTTGGTTTAAATGAAGATGCCTTCAGAGCAGCTATGGCCAATGGTTACACGCACTTACATAGCAAAAACGGCTACAGTGCAGGAGAAGGCGTGGCAGCTCAAAAAGAAAATTTATTTAAAATTATTTCTAACCGCTATTTCTTAAGTTATCCAAAGATCATGCGTAAAAAGATCACTGAGGGGCCGGTAACCGAATAATTTTTTCACGAAAATTTCACATCAATTTAAGTAGTTCTAGACTTTTTCATCTCATTAAGGATATGAAGCAATATCCTTTTACTTGGAAAATTAATGAACTACATCTTTCTTCTCCTTATTTTAATGATGTCTTCTTTCATGGCCATTGCTGATGACATCGAAATCCGTTCTATTGAGAAGTCACCACTTGATATGCGATGTATTTTCTCTGACTTTGAAAGAACAGAGAAAAAGTTCACACTCGAGCTCTCTCGAGACCACAAGAGTCTGAGAGTTTTCTATATTGATTCTTCTCCTAATCATACTCATAAGGTTTTTCTCGCTCGTTTAAAGCGCTATACCTACAATCCTTCTGACACTCATATCTCAATGAGCTTTGAAAATCCTAATCAACGAGGAAATATTCTTTATGTTGCTTTAGGAGTTCCGATGTACATCTCCCCTGCTACAGGAGAACAGGCCCAGCATGCCATTATCCATTTTAAGGAAGGGCAATACTTAACAGGAAGATGTCACGTCTTATTTAAGTAGATCTGGTCTGTGTTTTTGAGTGAGTCTGAGTTTTTCTGATTTCTGCCATTCAAGAATTTTTTTATGATGTCCACTCATAAGAACTTCAGGAATTGTTTTTCCTTCAAAATCACTTGGACGAGTATATTGTGGATGCTCAATGAATCCATCCTCAAATGAATCCATCTGACTTGAAAGCTTATTTCCAAGAATCCCTGGGACGAAGCGGATTGCTGAATCAATCATAGTCATGATCGCGAGTTCTCCGCCTGTAAGGACAAAGTCCCCTATTGAGTAAAACTCATCAACATAGTTCTCTAAGAACCTTTCATCGACTCCTTCATAGCGTCCGGCAATAAAGACCAGGTCCTGATCAGAAGAACTAAGTTTAGTAAGAGCGAATTCGCGAGCAACCTTATTGTTCCATACCACTCCTCGCGGAGATGTATAAATCACTCTAAGATTTTCACGTTTAATACTGAATGGATTCATTACACCATCAACCAGAGCGTCCCGTAAAATATCGGCCCTCATGACCATTCCAGGGCCTCCACCATAGGGAGTATCATCTACACTTTTATAATTGGTTTTCGAGAAATCTCTTATATTGATGAGGTGAACTTCAAACTTAAATTCATCTTGGCTTCTCTCTCCTCTTAGAGCAGAGCCTGTAATGCCACAATCGATGAGTGGTCTGAAATATTCTGGAAAGATAGTAAGAATAAAAATTCGTTTTATCATTCAGTGTACTCAGGAGAAATCATCACAATTCTTCGTTCTTCTAAGTTTATCTCTGGAAAGAAATTCTCAACGAATGGAAGCATGACGACCTCACCATTAAGAAGTTTTATCTCTAAAACTTCTTGGGCGCCATTATCTAAAACTTTATTCACTTCACCTAGTTTCTCTCCTTTTTCAGAGACAACATCAAGGCCAGGTAAATCGAAAGAATAAAGCTCATCGCTATCAAGATCCTCTCGTGAAACACTAATCTCAAAAGGGATGAGACTCTCCAAGTGATTCCTGTCTTTTATTTCTTTAAAAGTTGCGACAACTTTATTTCCGTATTTGATTTTTTCAAAGGTTAACTTCATTCCTTCTTTAGGAATAGATGAACGTTCATTGTAGGGAGTTGCAAGGATCTGCATATTCTCTTCGAGAACATTATCGGTGAGAAAGCCCAGCTCTGCTTCCCCTTTGATTCCGAAGGGACGAGCGACAAAGGCAACTTTAATAATCTTAAGTAATTCTTTGGCCATAAAATAAAAAAACCCCAACAGAATTCTCTCAGTACAAGAGATGCGTTGGGGTTCTCTAATGTTTTTTTAAGTTTCGTTACTCGATAATTTCGAGAACTGATCTTTTACGAAGCTTAGTTGAAGCAGCATTCAAAATCGTTCGAAGTGCTCTTGCTGTTCTACCTTGCTTACCAATCACCTTACCGAGGTCAGACTTGTCTACCTTCAGCTCGATAACCGTTGTCTGTTCACCTTCAATCTCGTTGACTTCAACTTGATCAGGCATGTCCACGAGGGACTTTGCAACAAACTCAATCAGACTCTTCAATTCACTGCTCATAACACCTACTTGTTTAAAAGGCATCCCCAGTTTTAAGAGCTCTGGGGTCAATAACATTATAGCTTAATATTATTGTTTTTGAGCAATGATCTTACAGTATCTGAAAGTTG
>CAYWMU010000329.1:0-2528 GCA_964459395.1 uncultured Bacteriovorax sp. | reverse complement strand
GAGGTCTTATGGTCCCTTTTTATTCTTTTAATTTTGATAACGGGAACATTGCGTTTAGGAATTTTTATTTTTGCTCATGATCTTATTGGAGTTTTTGCTCCAAGCTTTGTTAATGATCCTGAAAAATTTCAAATTACGGTAACACTCACTCGTATTCTTTCGCCTTTTCTTGTTTTTGTCTCTTTGGCAGCACTCTTTATGGGTGTTCTCAATTCTTTGAAAGTTTTTTTTGTACCAGCACTTGCTCCGGCCTGCTACAACTTAGTTAGCGTTTTAAGTATGCTTCTACTTACCTCGCTTCTTTATACCTGGGGGTATCCGGGAATTTATTCCTTAGGAATCGGAGCACTACTAGGAGCTTTTACTCAAGCCTTTGTCCAATTGCCTCTTCTATGGAGAAGGGGATTCAGACCGGTGTGGCCCAAAAAACTTTTTACGACAAAATCAAAAAAAGTTTTCAAGCTGTTAGGTCCTGGGCTGATTGGATTTGCAGCAACCCAGATAAATATGTTGATTATCACTATTCTTGCTACAGGAACTGTCGCAGGAGCCGTTTCATGGCTAAGCTATAGTTTTAGACTTTTTCAGTTACCGGTGGGGATTTTGTCAGTTTCGATCGGGAACTCAAATCTTATTCATTTCTCTCAAGGTTGGAAGGCTGGCAATAAAGAAAATGCCTTGGATGCTTTAAAAACAAGTTATTTTCTTTCTTTTGTGACCATCATGCCTGCCATGATTATTTTATATTTTTTCTCCGAGCAAATTGTGAATCTTATTTTTGAACGAGGAAGATTTACAGCGGATGACACCTCTATGACTTCTCTTGCCCTTAGAATGTATGCTTTAGGACTTCCTTTCTATGGACTTTATAAAATCTGGGTTCCGGTGTTTTACGCTCTGGAGAGACAAAGGATACCGGTTATTGGTTCAATTCTCTCTATTGTGATAAATATTGGTTTTTGTTTAATTTTTACCCCTAAATGGGGATTTTCAACCCTCGCCTTGGGGACAAGTCTCTCAGTCCTCATTAATTCTTTTTTTCTTGGATTCATTATAAAAAAAGAATTGGGACTTAATTGGGACTTTTTTATCAATCTAAAGGTTATCAAAATTTTTCTGGTGAGTATTCTCGCTTCAGGGTTGGCCTATTATTTATCCAGCTTTAATTATTTAGATCAAATTCTTCTGATGAAGGCCCTAAATCTCTTCCTTCAAGCGAGTGCCGTGATTTTTCTTTATGGTACTTGCCTGTTTATTCTTGGAGAGAGGAGTGTAGTTCAGGGTATTTGGGCGAAGCTCTTAAAAAAAATGAAATTATAAATAAAAAAATCAACGCTTTAACTTGTGCCAGAAAAACTTTTTAGTTATTCTGTTTGAGTAATCCCCTTACTTTAAGGATGTTCTGATGAAAACAGATTTCGAAACGTTAAAAGCGCTTGCCTCTTACATGACTAATCATTTTAAACAAGAAGAGATGATTGATTTTGCAGTTGATATGCGAGCTGACCTGATTGAGGCCCTGGCAACAGAGTTCGGTGTAAGTCTGGCAACAGATGAAAACATCAAGGAACAGGCCATTGAAGAAGTAGAAGAAAAGTTTGGTGAAGATATACCTGGCGATATTACTGAGACAGAAATGTTTAATCACGCTCGTAAAGAGATCATTAAATCTTTTAACGGCGAAAATATCGGTGGTCTTTATCTTATGGAGTCTCTCCATAACATTGCCATTCGTGTGAAGAATTTTCTTCTTACGAATGATCTTGTTGAAGACGTCTTCTGTTCAGACGAAGAGCTCATTGAGTTCACTATCGATCGCCTAAGAAACTTTGCTCCTAAACGCGGAAACTAATGGGAATTCTCCTCAGGGCTAGCTAGCTCTAGCTCTGAGAGACTTTCTTCAAAGTACGGTCCTTCTACTGATCCATTTAAAACAGAACTCTTACTTTCAAATAAAAAATAGTTATCTGTATTAAGTTGTCTTGCTAGATAGACGTCGTAGTAAATTCGTTCCTCAACATCTTGGCTGGCCATCCCTTCAACTCTAATGACTTCTTGGAACTCTTTTTGGACATGTGAATCTCTGAAAAGAACTCTCGAGTCAGTTTCATAGGCCACATCCTCATCAAATTCGATTTTTTGAGCATTTAAAAGTTCTTCGAGTAATTCCGTAAGGGGACGAGGGTCATTAGCAAAGAATTGAAATTTAGCGTACCAATCGTATCGGGTATCTGTTCTTTCAAAACGGAGCCCATTATCCGTTTGTTCAGTAATAGACCACCACTGCGGAATCATTAGTTTCAAAGCGCCAAAAGTGACAATATAGGATTCATCTCGGAAGCTTGACTTCTCTTGTCCAATAACTCGCATGGTATAAAATGCTCCCGCAAGTAAAGAAATGAGAATTAACCAGTCGAACCAGTGCTTATAAATGACGTCCATAAATTCATAACTCCCTAAAGTCTTGCACTATACCATCCGATAATATTTAGAGAAGACTAAAAAGGGATGATTTTGCCCAGCTTAGT
>CAYWMU010000328.1:0-2574 GCA_964459395.1 uncultured Bacteriovorax sp. | reverse complement strand
TTGTTTATCAGGACGAAGTGGGGAAGTTTTGGACTATTGAAGCTCATATCGAGGTGGGCTCATTTGTGAGAGATCTAGAAGATCATATTGAAGATAAAAATGCTCGTACAGTAGTCTTCCGTTATAAAGACCCTGAGCTTGCTCATCAAGCAGCTAAGGCAGCTTTTGAGAAAGTTAAGACTTCTTTCTATACAAGTGGACCTATTAATTACGATTTTGGATTTGATAAACAAGACAGTAGCGAATTGTTTTGCTCTGAAATTGTTTCTCATGGCTTTGATTTAGTAACTAATAGAAGCGTTGATATACCTTTGTATGAAAGTGAAATTTTTAAGCGTAAACCTAAAATTGTAGGGCAGTTAGGTCTGAAAGCTCAAAAATCTTTTATACCTGCAGATATTGAAGTAGATCCTCGTTTTGAAATGATCTCAGAGTGGAAGAACCCGAATATCATTGCTGATATATTGCAAAAAGACGCTGTCCTTCATGCTTTGTTTAAGTGGAGTGACGAAGAAGGGCATATCTTACAACAAGCAAGTACTGGAACTTCTCTTCTTTATCGCAATATTGTTTGGCCGATGAGAAGAGTGCCTATTCTGAAGAGATTCTTCTTGGATAAATTACCTCTGAATATGAGTAGAGAGATGATAGGTTACTTCGGAGTGCTTGAAACTATTGGAAAAATATTACATGAAGAATTGATCAAAGCTGAGGATCAACTTTTGTTAACAGAATCACGCATACTATCAGCGGAAGAAAAAGAGCAAGTCCTCGAAGATTTCAGAGGTAAGAATACGAAACGAGCAAAAAAGTTTCGGAAAAGTTTTCACCCCTAACTAGTCTATTAGAATTCAAAGAGTTCGGTCCTTTTATGGGCCGAACCTATCTTTTTATAGCTAAAACATTATAAATCCTGCTATCATCAACCTTAGCTCTCGCTTTTACGAGGATAAGGTTTGGTTTTATGAAAAAGTATGCATGGAAAAATATTGATTTAGTTAATTTACTCTTCTTAGTTCTTACTCCGGTACTTGCCGTTGTGTTAACTTATATTTGGATAAACAATGGAGACTTCCATTGGGGACAAGTCCTCATGGGAATTGTCTTTTATATTTTCACTGGTATCTCAATCACTGCTGGATATCATCGATTATTTTCACATAAAGCTTATGAAGCGCATTGGTCCGTAAAACTTTTCTATCTTCTTTTTGGAGCAGCATCATTTGAGAATTCGGTATTAAAATGGGGTTCAGATCATCGTCGTCATCATAATAAAGTGGACACTGATGAAGATCCTTACAATATCAACGAAGGATTTTTCTATGCCCATATGGGTTGGGTCTTTCTGAAAAGAAACTCTGCTATTCATGAAAAGTATGCTCAGGATTTCTTAAAAGATCGTCTTGTAATGTGGCAGCATAATAATTACCAATTGATTGCTGTAGTGATGGGGCTCGTGCTTCCTACCATTTTAGGTGGCGTGCTCTTTGGCTCATATTTAGGTGGACTTGCTGTCGCTGGCCTAGGACGCATTGTTTTAACACATCACTGTACATTTTTTATTAATTCTCTTTGCCATAAATTAGGCTCAACTCCCTATACTGATACCAATACGGCAAAAGATCACTGGTTTATGGCCCTTCTAACTTTTGGAGAGGGCTATCATAACTTTCACCATTACTTCCAAAACGATTATCGTAATGGGATTCGTTGGTTTCATTTTGATCCGACAAAATGGCTGATTAAAACTCTTTCATGTCTAGGTCTCGCTTTCAAATTGAGACTTACTTCTCAAGATAAAATTCTTTCTGCAAAAATGCAGATGAAACTAAAGCGAATGAAGTTGAAAACTGAAGCAGCTGATACTTTCTCTGTTGAGCTTGAGAAGTTAAAGCTTCAGGCCATTGAGACTTTGAAAAAGCTTCAGGCCATGAAGGCAGAATACAAGGCCCTTAAGGCCCATGCTTCTGCAGAGCTTCTCAAAGAATTTAAGATGAAGATGAAAGCGACTCAACTGGAGTTTAAACGAACACTTCAGCAATGGGAGGCTCTTGTCAATTATTACAGATTAGCAGTTGTTCATCCTTAATGTGCCATGACTGATTTGAGATCATTTCTTCCTGAAAATTACCTTTTTTCTCTTATGTATCTAGCAGTGATTGTCTCTATCACTGCTACGATATGTAAGTTTGTTCTTACAAAACTAATTGGCAGCATCACTGAAAATTTTAAATCAACTTGGTCGAGAATGATTTTTTCTCAAAAGTTTCTTTATAAACTCAGTTTAGTGCTTCCTCTCATTATTATTTATTTCTCTCCCTCAATTATCGTTAATCTTCCAGAAAGTTTGAGCCTCGTTCTTCAGCGCGTGAGTCTAGGATTACTTTCCTTACTCTTTGCAAGACTTATTAATATTCTTCTTAATGAATTTAATGATATTTACTCGACTTTTGAGCAGGCAAAGCACCGTCCAATCAAAGGTATTATTCAAGTTATAATCATTACCGTTTATTTTATCGGCTTTATCTTCTTTGTTGCTTCACTATTACTTGGTATATTCCAATCAGATATGAT
>CAYWMU010000327.1:0-2578 GCA_964459395.1 uncultured Bacteriovorax sp. | reverse complement strand
GCAATCAGCCATCCTAAGTGTTTCGGTTTCATTACCATTCCCTCGCTTATACTTTATATATTCATACCGTTTCCATCATACGCCCCTCCTTATTAACCTTCAATCTTCTTCCAATAAAAAATGCCAGCCTCAGTAAGGCTGGCATCACATTTCATAACCCTCTAGAAATCCAGTCTTTCTTCCTTATTTCGCATAAACTAAGCGAACGGTTTGATCGGAAAAGCCAAGATAAATGTGATCAAAGACCATGGCTTGGTAAGGCAAGGATGCGACTTTATCGGTTAACTCCTGAAACATTTCTTCTTGTTCGAGGGCTTCGGAACAATCACATACCATGAGATATTGATGGGGCATATGCACGTAGTCATTGGTGGCTTTGTTTTCGCCCCCAATCTTGTTGATGATACCCTCCATCAGTGTTTGACAATCCTGTGGATTGTTTAGCTTTGAGGTGCCACTAATCACATCGACGCCGACTCCCCATTTCCCCGATAGATAATTAGGTCCTCGTAGATTATCAATCTGCAATTTGTATTTCTCTTTCTTAAAGGAGAAGAAATCATCAACTTCCCATTTCAAGGATTCCTGTTCTTGTAAATAGGATAGTAATAATTGAAATGCTTCTCTTTCGTGTTCTTCTTTCTTCTTTACCTGCATCGTATCTACTTTCATCTTGAACCCCCCTATTCAGGTCCTATCATACTCCCCTCACAAAGATTGTGCAAGGATACACAAAGATGCCAGTACATTGACTAAACATCATACAATTAATAACTCATTGTAAACAGACGAATTAAAAGACAGTTATAATCTTACAGATTTTTTAACTCCTTGAAAGAGTCTATATTTTGGCAAATTTTCTTTGTTACTATCTTTTCACAATTAGAAAAAAGCATATTGTGAATTTATATATCAATAAATCCCACATGTTATACTATAAGCAAAAAAGGAAGCGGTGAACAAAAATGGCTAATATCGATTTTAATCAAATGATAAGCAGATTATCATTTGAGAAACGGGCATTTATTTGTGAAAATATTTCTAGGAATCGTTTATCACCCACAGGTCCTGTAAGCCCCCAAAAATTAAGTGGGAAAAGAGAACCTTATAACTTCGAACTTGAACTAATTGCTTTTCATTCAGTTTTAATCCAAGAGACAGAAATTGATTATTATCTACCATCGGTTTGGATGAAAAGAGTCACGAATATCTTGAGACAACAAACGGATTATATAAATAAGTATAATAAAGACGGAAGAGAAAAAGCATGGGCTTCAGTTGCCTTAACACAATTTCATGGACAACAAAACTATACTTTTCTCTTTTATAGATATCACCATATATTCACTTATCGTAATGCTTCTCTTGATATGAACAAAGAATTCTATAATCGGTTTGGTGTTGATTTTTCCGATTATATGAACTTCACTTTTTGTTGTCAGTTATGGGTAAAATCATCTTTAAAAACTTTCCATGAATTATCAATGTGTTTTTTACCAAAAATGATAAAGATACTTAATCAATTATCTTCATCTAGAGAGGAAATGAAAAACAATTATTGTGGATTGATGGGTGAAGATAATAATCTTTCTATTACTGACCTCAATCTTTTACTTGTTACACCATTTATAAAACATAGAAATCTTTTTTATTGTCCATATGTTCCGTATATTCCATATGCCTGTACAGAATCATTGATGTTCGCCATCACCCAAGGGAATAATTCGCTAAGGGAGAAAATTGGGAAAAACGCTATTGAAAGCTATGTTAACAAACTCGTTAATGAATCAAAGGTTACAAATTGCTACACAATTCATGAAGAATTCGAATACATATATAAAAAAAACAAAGAGTTATCTTCCGATGTAATTGTGCATTCCAATACACACATTCTTTTCATAGAAACGAAATTTTTTAATCAAAATTTAAAAGTACGTTCATTTGATGATGTAACCATTCACGAGACAAAAATGAGGTTAGCAAAAGGTATTCGTCAATTATATATAGCAATTTCAAAGGCAAAAGATGGAGCATTAAACAACAATATTAATTGTGCTCACGTTTTAAAGAGTTATGGGTTTCTTGTTATCTACGATGAATTTTCATTTTCAAAACTCGATTCGTATGACTGGGCAAAAGATATTTTGCAGAATGAAGGATATCAAGTAACAATTGATGATTTAATGAATCTTATCGTTATTCTCCCTTTGTCTTCACTAGAAAGCATTCTATGCTACAGCTCTGACGATATTTTTACTTTTTGCAATCTTCTATTCCAAGATAAAAAAATGATAGACAATAAAATATATCTTCCTTTTCATAAATATGAGAATATTACTAATATTCCTGATTTAGAGAAATTTATGCAATCTGCTTTAGCGTGTTTTAAAAATGATATAGTCAATCTAATAAATTTTGATGCTTGCAACTATTTAATTAATATAGTGATATAAAAGATGCCAGTCCCGAGTATTCGAGACTGGCATCCCTTCCTTTTTTCTTTATGGTTTTCCGTAGGTCTTAACGATACAATCGACAATCCGCTCACTCGCATGACCATCCCCATAGGGATTGGTAG
>CAYWMU010000326.1:0-2585 GCA_964459395.1 uncultured Bacteriovorax sp. | reverse complement strand
AATATATCCATATACCTTGAAAATGAACCAATGTGCAATCTCTCTAAGATTGACGAGATTAAGATGGTATATGGTAATTCCACAACTTTCCATGACATGAAATTATTGTTAGATGTAGGAAACATTTATTTTTCTAAGGCGAAGATTGATGTGGGCGAGCTAATCGGTCTTATGAACAAATCAACCTACATACATTTAAAAGATTTTTCCTATTTAAATAACAAGTATGTAACAATTGGCGATGGTGATATTCCCTATAAAACGATTTTCTCATCACTTACTGATATCAATCAGAAAAATTTTGTATTTGAAACTCATACACAACAAGATCTCTCCATTTTGTCAAAATCCATCCAATTTGTAAGATCCATACTCGAATGATGTGCCGTTGACTTTACCTGATCACAAATGCTAGCATGCACTAGATATGATCGGTTATGGAAACATAGCAAAGAGACTCTTTACGTTTAGGGCGTAAGAGAGGCTTTGCTTGTAAAATTACTAAGCAAAACCTCCATAGGGGAGGTTTTTTTATAGCCGAAGTAGCCAAGTTGGTCAAGGCAGGCGCCTGAAGAGCGTCGGATGTAGGTTCGATTCCTACCTTCGGCACATTAATTAAATAAGCTAGTGATTATGGCAAATACTAATATAGATATTAAAAAAATAGGTGCTTCGTTTGAAGATGACCTAAGTGCAGTAGATTCACTTGTAAAGTTGACTGCTTTAAAAACGCAGTATTTGGGTAAAAGGGGAATATTAGCTAGTTTATTCGCAGAACTGAAAACCAAAAGTGTAGTTTCAAAAAAAGAATTGGGATTCGAAATTAATACGTTGAAAAAGCGTATTGAGCTGATGCTTGCTGAAATGGAGCAAGAATTGCAAAATACTGCACCATCACGCTCTAAATTACTTGAATCCATACCTGGAATTCAGCCAGAAATAGGACACCTTCACATAACCTCAAAGGCTATCCGAGAGATTGTTGAAGTATTTAAGCCACTTGGTTTTGCAAGAGCAAGGTATCCTGAAATAGAGTGGGAGTACTATGCATTTGAAGCATTGAACGTACCATCTAGTCATCCAGCTAGAGACGAATGGGAAACTTTTTTTTTGGATTCACCAAAAAGCAATAAGTACGGAAAAATGGTTATCACTCCACATACTTCGAGCGGTCAAGTAAGAGAAATGTTAAAAACAAATCCTCCCATTAAAATGCTGAACATTGCCAGATGTGGGCGTAGACAAGAAGATCTCAGACATTTACCAACATTTTTTCAGTTCGAAGGCATGCTAGTGGACAAGGATATCAGTATCAAGCATTTAGTTGGCGTTGTGGAATACTTTGTGCACAACTTTTTTTCAAAAGACAGACAAGTTCGTTTCAGGCCATATGATTTCAGGTTTACAGAACCTAGCTTCGAAATTGATATTAGTTGCGGCATCTGTGCTGGAGCAGGCTGTAAGTTTTGCAAAGAAGGATGGGTTGAATTAGGGGGAGCAGGAATGATTCACCCAAACGTGCTGAAGGCAGGTGGTATTGATCCTGAGAAATATACAGGTTTCGCCTTTGGTTGGGGAGTCGAGCGAACTTACATGATGAAATCAAACACGAATATAGATGATATTCGTATATTGTTCAAAAATGATCTTAGGTTTCTGGAGCAATTTTAGTATGAACATTAAATTGCCATATTCTTGGATTTCTAGCTTTGTAAAGACAACTGCTACACCTAAACAAGTTGCTGATATTCTTTCACTGCATTCTTTCAGTGTCGAAAAAATTACTACAACAAAAGATGGCGATAGTATTTTTGAAATTGAAGTTACTCCAAATAGATACGATGCGTTATCAGTTATAGGTATAGCGAGAGAGTTGAAGGCACTCCTCCCTAGGGAGGGTTATGCTTGTGAGTTGATTGATAACAATGCGGAAATAAGTAGAACTTACAAAAATACAAAAAAAATTGACATCTCAACTTCTCAGAAGGACTTGGTCCTTGGATACGCTTCAGTAATTATTGATAATGTTATTCTGGGTGAGTCGCCTGAGATTATAAAGGATAGATTAAAAAAATCAGGAATCAGACCAGTTAATAACATCGTCGATATAACAAACTATATCATGATCGAATTGGGTCAACCAATGCATGCATTTGATTATGATCAAATTGGTCAAAGCAAAGTTCATTTTAGGGAATCATATAAAAACGAGGAAATAATAACTCTAGATGGCATTAAAAGAAAATTACCCAAAGGAGCTATCCTCATTGAAGATGGAGATAATAAGATTATTGATTTATGTGGAATCATGGGGGGAGAAAACAGCGCAATTTCTGACAAAACCTCTACAGTCATGTTCTTGGCACCAATTTATGATAAAACGAGGATTAGAAAAGCTTCTATGTTTGTGGGTAATAGAACTGAGGCAGCTCTTCGTTTCGAAAAAGGACTGGACCAATATATTCTAGAGGCAGCAATCAATAAATCAATTCTTATGTCACTTAATGGTGCAAAAGGTGTACAAGCCTCTCCAGTGATAGTATTCCGACAAAACAAGCAAGAAGAAATAAGAATTAAGGTAGACA
>CAYWMU010000325.1:0-2605 GCA_964459395.1 uncultured Bacteriovorax sp. | reverse complement strand
AGCTTATAAGAATGACGGGCTATCCGGGAGATAAGCCTCAGGGAACGATGTGGACAGTGGCCTGTCCTGCGGGAGTTGAGAATAACAAAGTTGTTTATCAATGCGACACTTTTGCTGGAATGTCTGGGAGCGGAATTTTTACCTATGATGATGAAAGTAGCGAGCCAGGACATATTGTTGGTGTTCATAGCTATGGAGGAATTGATTCAAATGGTGGAGTCAGCATAAATCGAGAGCGCTTAAAGATCATCAGTAGTTGGATAAGTGGGGAGACACCTGAAGGAACGATGAAACATCGTAATGAAGAAGTTCTAAGTTACTATAAGCTCTATGCTCTCAACAACTGCAAAGAAACTATTGATAGTTACTTTAGCTTTCTAAATTACACGACCGGTTTCTGGACGATAGATGGACAGATAACTTTAATACCTGGTTTAAGAAGTCTTATCGGAAGAACTCCTAATACATTTTACTATTTATGGGGAGAGTCTTACGAGAGAGTTTGGGATGGGGAAAACCTGATTTCTTATTTCACCAAAAAGCTTCCTATGATCGAAAGTCGAGTCGAATTGAAGGATTGGAATACTTGGACTCATAAACTCAATTGCGAATGATGTTAGTCCTCTTCAATTGAAGCTGGCCTTCTTAGTTGCTCCTCTAAATAAGGTAGAATGCTATCTACCTTCATATCCCAAGCAAGCTTGTTGTTACTGTCTTTAATTGATGGATCAGCTCCTAAACTTAGGAGAACAAGGCCCAAATCATTACAAGATTTTTGGATTGAGATATGTAGAGGCGTTTGTCCTTTTTTATTCTGCTTGTTTATTTCAGCACCATTATTAATGAGAATTTTTGCAATATCACTTCGACATGAGGAAGCGATGTAATGAAGAGGAGTGACTCCTGAGTCATTAGTTCTATTTATATCAAATTTACCAGAAGCAATAACGTCTTCAATTATTTTAACATCTCTACCTCGAAGACTTAGTTGTAAAAGGTCGTTTTCCTTTTTATCAATGATTACTGGAGGTGACTCAGTCGCTCCTTTCTTTTTAAGGAACTGATAAACGTCCCATTGGCCTGTATAAGCAGCTGCGGCAAGAGGGGAGAGTCCTTCTCGGGATAATTTATTGAGGTTTTCTTTCGAAGCATATTCCTTAATCTTTTCGTAATCATGACTGTAGATAGCTTCCGTAAGTTTGTTGCCCTGAAATAACTCAGGGGGTGTATCAATAACAAACACTCCCAAACATAGGGCAAACATCACCATCCCCATTTGGATTTCTCTTCGCTCATTTCTAAACTTTCCATGAAAGTATTTGGCATTGTTGAAATCTTTCAAAGACTTTTTAAATTCATAAAAAATAAAAAGAGGAATAAATGGTACATAAAGAAACCAATACATGGGAATCGATATAGGAATAATAAAAACTAAAACTAGTAATGCTAAAGGGTGGAAGGGAAGAAAAGAAGGCTGACCGATAATAAAAGCGGCAATCGAAAAGAGGACAACTCCTGTGGTAATAATCCGAAAATAATAGGCTCTTCTCCCTCGAATATATTGATCCTGAAAAGTCCCTTCTTTATGAATAAAGTACCTTTTGTAAAAGAAGGAATTTGCAATAAGAAAGATGAGTCCAAAACCAATATAAGTGGATTTTAGAGCAGTAAAGAGAATGTCTTCATAGTTATTTAGGCTCAGAATGGCCAAAACTGATGCTACTAAAGTTGGGAAAATAAGAACGTAGTAAGAGCAGAGATAGTTGAGATAAAATTCTCGCTTACTCATATTTAATGCGAGCATGTACTTCATACTGGTCGATTTTCCTGCTGATTGGTTAGTTGAGAAAAAATCATAGTAAGAGCTTCTAACAGCTGCTCCGATAGCAATTAAGCATAGGATATACATGTGAACATCTTTAGCATCCTCATCAACGAGGAGGTGAAAAGGTAGAAAGTAGCTGGTAACGATAAGTGCTATCCAGATGAAGAGGGCATTCTTATAGTTTTTAACAGTGAACTTAAAATAATTCCAATTCATAATTAGCTTGCCTGTTTTTCAGAAAAGATTCTTTGAATATCATCAGGAGACTCTTCTGAAATTCTACCTTCATGTAAATAAAGAATCCGGTTAGCACACCCTTTAAGGTCTTCAACCACGTTGGTTGCCATGATTATGGTGGCGTTACTTTGTTCCTGGTAATCCTTGAGCACTTGAAATAATAAATCTCTTGCACCAGGATCGAGGACTGCCGTTATTTCATCAATAAAAAGAATCTTAGGTCTGGAAGCGAGAGCACTTATAATTTGGACTCTTCTTTGGAAGCCTGTAGAGAGACTTGAAATTTTTGCTGTTGTAGTAAGTTTAAAGATGGAACAAAGTTTACTTTCTAACTTTTGATCATAACAAGGGTAAAAAAGCCGATGAAAATCTAAGGCCTGCCTGACTGTGAAGTTCCCGTTGAACTCTATGTCTTGAGAGATATAAGAAACAAACTGCTTATTTTTTCGCTCATCGAGATAGGGATCTTCACCTAGGATTTCAATGGAGCCTTCTATAGGAGTTCTGAATCCAAGTAGTAAGTCTAGCAGAGTTGATTTACCT
>CAYWMU010000324.1:771-2632 GCA_964459395.1 uncultured Bacteriovorax sp. | reverse complement strand
ATGTTCCACTACGGACTTCGTGAGTCTCAACTTAGAACTTACGTTCACAAATCTAAGAAAATTAAGACAGCTTCATGGGTAGACACAATGATCGTTACTCTTGAATCTCGTCTTGACAACGTCGTTTTCCGTCTTAACTGGGCCCCTTCGATTCCAGCTGCTCGTCAGATGGTTTCTCACAAGCACATCCTAGTTAACGGTAAAATCACAAACGTTCCAGGATATATCCTTAAAGTTGGTGACGTTATCGAAATCACCGATAAAGGTGCTAAGTCTGGTAACTACCTCCAAGCTAAAGCTCGTCCAAGAATTTCTTCTATCCCAGCTTGTCTTAATAAAGAGACTGTTGGTGAGAAAGAAAAAGCAACTCTTGTTGCTAAACCACTTCCTGAAGATATCCCATTCGCTTTTGAGAAGCGTCTCGTGATTGAGTGGTACTGGAAAATTAAATAATTGATCCAAGTAAGAAGGCCTCCTAACGGAGGCCTTTTTTGTCTCATTTTGATCTTAAGGAAAATTATGAGCAACCTTCTTCTTGTCTTAACTATTATTCTCTTCTCTCAAAAATCATGGGCCCATGATTGCTCAAACTTTTTAAATTATGGATATCAACCTGATGCTGCTTGGGCCTGTTATCCAGTAGAGCAATCAAATGTTGAAGAATTATGCTTATCAAGCATTCCCTATCCTGGAGAGAAGCGTTACGGACAAGCAGAAGCGAAGTGGATCCATGAGGACGGAAACCTTTATAAGTTTTTTATGAGTCATGCATTCGTAGGAGAAGATGGGCCACGGACTTTTCTGCACGATGAAAATCTCTACCAACTCCACACTCTTATTGAGGGCTCACCAGCTTTTCAGGAAAATGATTACAGAACAAGAATCAGAATTGATTTGAATATCAATCGTGGTCACTTTGTTACTCACAAGAGACCTTCAACATATGTCATCCCAAAGAGATGGACAGTTCATTTGAAGGCAGAGCTTGAATGTGAGCGTATTCGCTAAAATTATTTTAGAATTTTAATTTTTGAAACAACTTTTTCAGGTACATTGATTGCAAATCGTGCCCCTTGCTTCATTTTGAAATCCTCAGGAAAAACACTGCGGGGAAGATAATATTTTTGTCCATAGCTATCAACGACCCTTACCTCTTTCTCACTAAAGCTTCCAGAGACCTCACCTCTAATAAAGACTTCTGGATCAACTCCGGCCATCAATGAAAAACTCGAAAATAAGAATAGTATTGTTAATAGTTTTTTCATTCTCGATTCCTTACTGAGCACGCACTTTAGGTGCTGTTAAAAATTTCTTTAGCTCTGGAGAAACAAAGTGATTTCTCTCATCCTCTGGTCGTCTTGAGTAGAATGACTGTTCAAGAGTACAAGCGATGGCATCTTCTTTTGAACGGCCACAGTTTTTTGGAGAACAAGAACTCATCCTCACAAATTTTCCTCCACCTTTTCTGCGTTCACAAACCACATAGCCTGTACAAATTTGGGCCGCCTGCTTTGAGCAATAAGTTGGGCCATACACAATCTTTCTTGGCATATCTTCTACCCATTCACAGGTTTGCGGATCATAGTTTTTTGGGAACTCTTCATCATTAAACTGATCGAGCTCTTCTTCAATTTCGACTTCGTCCTTTTTCTCCTCTCCTTTTTGATCTAGGAGAGAATCTTCTTTTGGACTATCGGCCTCAGGAGCATCCGCTTTTGGTTCATCAGCCTTTGGTTCATCAGCTTTTGGTTCATCAGCTTTTGGTTCATCAGTTTCTGGAGCATCAACTTTTGGAGCATCAATTTTTGGAGCATCAACTTTTGGAGCATCAATTTTTGGAGCATCAACTTTTGGAGCATCA
>CAYWMU010000324.1:0-671 GCA_964459395.1 uncultured Bacteriovorax sp. | reverse complement strand
ACTTTTGGAGCATCGGTTTTTGGAGCATCGGTTTTCGGACCAGAGAGAGTCGAAGTATCCTTCCCTTCTTCTTTTTTGGGTTCACTCACTGGCGGAGTTTTCTCATCTTCTGCAGGGGCACGGTTACCACCGAAATCTCCTGGCTTAGTAACTAAATCACCTTTGGCCGTTTTGGCCTGTCTATTTTGACGTTCGATTGCTTCACTTGCAATTTTGTATTGAGAGGCCAAATCTCTTTGTTGTTTCGAAGATAAACACTGAGAAGAATCCTCTTCACATTGTTTTTTATGGTAACGAAGGGTAATGGCCAAGGATTCGTCATTCCACTTTTTAAAAAAAGAGACATACTCATCACTTGGAGCTGTATCCCATCCGGGATGCTTTTCCTGATAATCTTTTAACTTTTGAATATGCTCTTCGCGCTCTTTATCCAAATCCTGAGGGACCTCGGCAAAAGTCGAAAGAGTAAAAATCAGACATAAAGTTATACCGATAAATTTCATAAAAAATCCTTCCAGATTTCTTATCGGTCAACCTAGTTGATACTTTAGCTCAGCTAATTTACTGCTTAATTTGAGAATGGATATGAGATCTTAGCTCTTTTAAAGTCTCAATAGACTTTTTCATGTACTCATTGGCTTTAGTAATCCTTTGAATTTCGTCCTTAGACT
>CAYWMU010000323.1:0-2655 GCA_964459395.1 uncultured Bacteriovorax sp. | reverse complement strand
GTATTCTTCATCATTTTCAACTTCAAGGAACTTATAAATACGCTCTTGTTGCTCATAAAGTTCTTTGAATTGAAGGTAGTAAGACTTCACTGGCTCCGTGAAAGAGTTAATCACTTTACGGTTGAAAGTGAGGTCTACTAGTTCATCAGCAACAAGTTTCATGATTTTGGATTCTTCAGAAGTTAGCTTCTTAAGAGTTCCATCTTCGTTAACAATTTCTTCAAGGAGAGACTTAACGTTCTCTACTACTAAGAAAATCGTGTCACGAACTTCAGTAATCTCTTTATCTGTGGACTCATCATCAAGACCACGAACAAGATCTTTCACAAATTCGTTTTGATCTTCAGCTTGAAGGATTTTAGTTTTTAATTTAACGATTTCTTCCAATGCGTGCTTAGATTTGAGACATGAAAGAACAATTTCTTTTTCTCCATCCTCAATTTCTTTTGCGATTTTTACTTCCCCTTCACGAGTAAGGAGAGCAACTGATCCCATTTTTTTCAGATATAGCTTAACAGGGTCTGATGTCGAAGCGCGAAGTTCAGCTTCTTCATCGAGAGCTGATGGATCTTCAGCGATTTCAGTGCTTGATTTTTCAGCATCTTCATCATCCTGATCGGCGGATCTAAGCTGAATACGAGCTTCCTCAATTTTCTCCATGATTTGATCAAGAGATTGAGGGTCAACAATGTTTGCAGGAATAGCGTCGTTAATTTCTTCGGGAGTTAGATAGCTTTGATCTTTCCCTTTCATGATTAGACGAGAAAATTCTCGAGAGTTTAAAAAGACGACAACAACTGACATAGTATCTCCTAAGACCTTGGGCCTGCGATTATCTAAGATTCATAATTTCTTTATCTAACTTACTAATCTCGCTCATGATTGAATCAATCTCGGTTTGAGTAGTAGCTTTTAATTGAGCGACGGCCAGTTCAGCTCTTATCGACCGAAGTCGATCTAATTTAAGCAAGGCGAGATAATCTTTTAATAACTGCTTAATAACTTTATCGTTGTAACGATTACTTTCTTTAAACAGCGCCTCTGTACCAATTTTATTTATAGCCTCGGAATATCCTCCATGCAGGATTTCATTTCGCACGATGTTGACGTATTCGCTATCGTCGATTTCCGAATAAATATCTACAAGCCATTGAAATAACTTTTTTACCTCATCATGCCTGAGAGTGGCAAGGAAATCATTCTTATTTATACTTGCTAAGAACTCTGGATGAGAGATGATTTCCCTTAAAAAAAAGGCTTCCTTTTGACTAGGAGGTTTGCCTTGATAAGTTTGCTCAACTTCTTGCAATTCATGGGCCTCCTCTTGTTTTTGAATATCTTCTTCAACTTCAGGGAGGCGAGGCTTGGGCGCCACCGCTATATGCCTGTCTTTTAAAGTACTTAAGTACTGCTTATAGTCGTCAAGGATTGTCGCCGAATCCGAGCGCAGTCCTAGGCTTTTTGCCACGTTGACAATTCTCTCTGTGGCAGAGAGGTGCTCTTTGAGAGGAGCGAGGAGCTCAAATACCTGACGCAGAATTGCAATTTTATGATCGGTGTTTTCTAATCGCTCTTTTGGAAGAAGTTCTTCGATAATGACATCAGCGAAAATAGGGGCTTCTTCAATTCGTTTAGTGAGTTCAAGTTGTCCATGTTTCACTAGGAATTCATCAGGGTCTTTGGCCGGATGAAAACTTAAGAACTTAGGCATAATACCTAGACTCATAAACTCAGCATTGATTCTAGTTGCGGCCTTGGTTCCGGCATCATCCGTATCCATGGCCAGATAAACATTCTTGGTCATATTAGCGAGAAGGCGAACTGAGTGCTCTGAGAGAGCTGTTCCCATGGTTCCCACTGTTTGTTTAAAACCAAATTGGTGCATCATAATCACGTCCAAATGGCCTTCTACGATCAACACTTGATCAAGGCTTCGGATCAATGATTTTGCAAAATAAAAACCAAAAAGAATGGAGTTCTTTTCAAAGAATCCTTTAGCATCCGAGGAATTAAGATACTTCGGAAGCTGGTCCTGTCTAAGGGCGCGGGCCGAAAAACCTTTAATGTGACCAGAGTGATCATGAATAGGAAACATGATGCGGTCACGGAAGAAATCGTAATGACTTTGTCGATCAGGATTAAATTTTACAATCCCAATTTCCAGAGCAACTTTGATGGCAAGTTCTCGTTCAGCAGATGGAATGGTTTGCAGGTATTTATAGAGGGCATTATGAGGAGGAGCGTAACCAATGAGGAACGTATCAACGGAGTCCTGGTTAAGTTTTCTGTTTGTAAGAAAGTTCTCAAATGTTTCTCGCTGAACACCAGCTGCTTTTTGATAGAGCTTAACAGAAGCATTGATCACTCGCTGGGCCATCTCTAGACGAGGATTTTTTTTCTTTTCTTTTTGAAACTCTTCGAAGGGAAGACCAAGAGTATTGGCGATATCTTTTAAGGCTTCGATGAAATCGAGATGTTTAAAGTCCTGCACGAACTTAATGGCATCTCCACCGGCACCACAAGCAAAACACTTATACATTCCCTTAGAGTCACTCACCTTTAGAGACGGTTTAGTGTCGGAGTGAAAGGGACAAATTCCTTCGAGATTGCTTCCCTTTTTGGAAAGAGGAATGAGCTGACCTATAATCAGTGAAA
>CAYWMU010000322.1:0-2656 GCA_964459395.1 uncultured Bacteriovorax sp. | reverse complement strand
TGTATGCTGAGAAGTTTACTGGATGAGTTTTTATATAATTCATGGGTAAATAAATTACGGGGTTATATTGGAGGGAGGAAGCTTTGAAATTACTTGAATTTGATGAGAAATGTTGGAATTACTATTTAACATTAGAGAGTGACCTTATAAAAACACAAAGATATGTAACCATTGATGAAGATAATTACAGCGCTTTTTCTGTTGAATATGCAAAACAGTATCAGACTATTTGTTCTGAGATCGATGTGATTTGTAAAGACTATTGCTGGTTTTTAGACCCTGATACAAAGGTAAAAAATATTATGGGTTATGCAAGCGTGATATTGGAGAAGAAACCTGATTTGATTTCTAGAACGGTAAGAGTTAAGACTGCAGCTTCAGTTAATCTACATCCTTGGATGGACTGGAAAACTGATAAACAAAATCCGTTTGATGGATGTAGTGTAGCGAACAACTCTCCTTCATGGTGGATGTATTATAATAAAGTCAAACACAACCGTACTGGTTCGGATTCTGAAAACAAAGAGTTTTTTAAATTCGCAAACCAAGGTAATACGCTCAATTCACTTGCTGGGCTATTTATACTGGTAATGTATTATTATAAAGATCTTGCTTTAAGTGAGAATCCGGATAATGTTACTATCCCTAACCGGCCATCGAATTTATTTGAAATCAAAGATTGGGAAAAACACTTCATATTCTTTAATGAAGACTTGGCAATGAACGTTAAGAAAAACTCTTTGATATATAATGACTGAATTGTAGGTAAAGAAAGCTACATAACCAATTTGTCAAAAGATAAATCTGTTTACGAATATGTTTTGTTCATGAAGCAATGGTATATTGTAAATATTGGCGATCGGATATAGCAAATGAACGACCCGGTGCCAGGGAAGCCTCCGGTGCGGCTGGGAAATGTCGTATAATTTAATGGGTGGAAATCCCATCTGAAAAGATTAAACCAAATCATCAGTAGCGAGTCATGGATATATAAGAGTAATTTTATGTATTAAGCGTTGACAGTTAGGTAGCAGGCTTGAATGTGATTGAGCTTCGTTATTCACATGAAAGAAAGGTCGATGTCGTCGGAGATGCAGAAGACAATATCACACTGTACGTTTTGGTGAGTACATTGTGGCTTTCTCGGAGTCTAAGAGCCAAGCATGTTATACAATGATTATACGGCAACCCAGGAGACCCTGAACTTTCTCACAACATGGAGTATGCCAAACAATCCTAAAAAGAGAGAATGGCAAATGAAGCTCAGGGAGTCGGATAGCTCAATAGTACCAATGAAACATGGTAATGCTTGTTGAGGGAAGGGAGCTACATATTATCGCTCTAATTAGCGGAACATTAACTATGCACAGGAATAGGTGAATAATGGAAACGAAGTTGATTAGAATATCAGAAATTGCAAAAGAGAGACCAAAAGCGGTATTCACATCGCTATACCATCTTCTAAATGTGGAGCTATTGACTCAATGCCATAATGAGTTAGCTGGTAACAAAGCAGCAGGAATTGATGATGTAACAAAACTAGAGTATAGCATGAAATTAGAAGAAAACATTTATGGATTGGTAGAAAGATTAAAAAGGCATAACTATAAGCCTCAAGCAGTTAGAAGAGTGTATATTCCTAAAGGTGATGGAAAAGCTAAAAGACCATTGGGAATATCAGCTTATGAAGATAAAATTGTTCAAAGTGGTTTAAATAAAATATTGCAGGCAATTTATGAACCAAGCTTTAGCAATAATTCTTATGGGTTTAGGACTGAGAGAAATTGCCATCAAGCATTAATTAAGCTTAATAGTATTATTGAACACGGGAAGATAAATTATATAGTTGATGCAGACATAAAAGGCTTCTTCAATAACGTAGACCATGAATGGATAATAAAATTCATAGATTTACGGATTAAAGACCCTAACATCATTAAACTTATCAAAAAGTTTCTAAAGGCAGGTGTGATGGAAAAAGGAATTATTCAAAAGACCAACTTTGGAATGCCTCAAGGTTCAATAATATCGCCAATTTTATCCAATATATATTTACACTATGTGCTGGACGTATGGTTTGAAGTAAAAATAAGAAGAGAGAGCTTTGGACAAATAGGTATAGTGCGTTATGCAGATGATTTTGTGTGCTGTTTTCAATATGAAAAAGATGCAAAGCTATTCTACGAAAAGCTAAAAGATAGGCTAGCAAAATTTAATCTTGAAGTCGAAGAAAGCAAAACTAAAATTATAGAGTTTGGTAGATTCGCTGAAGAAAGATGCAAGCTAAAGGGTCTGAACAGAGTTCCCACATTTGATTTTCTTGGGTTTACTCATTATTGTGGTAAAAGCAATAATGGTAAGTTTAGAGTTAAACGAAGAACTAGTAAAGAGAAGTTTAAGGCAAAATTGAAAGATTTCAAATTTTGGATTAAGGCTGTAAGAAATCTTTATACGATTCAAGATATATTTGAAGTAGTTAAACTGAAATTGAAAGGTCACTATCAATATTATGGAATTACTGATAACTCGCCAATGTTGAAGGAATTCAAATTTCAGATAGAAGAACTACTTTTTAAATGGCTTAATCGAAGGAGCCAAAGGAAAAGCTTTAACAGATGCAAATTTAATCTATATTTAAAATCAAACGCACTACCAA
>CAYWMU010000321.1:0-2657 GCA_964459395.1 uncultured Bacteriovorax sp. | reverse complement strand
ATTGTAGATTTTACACGTAGTTGCAAATATTCCTGAAGTCTACCCGGCAGTGCATTAAAATTCGACAGGCAATTGGGACAAATTTTTCAAGAGGTTCATGTGATGAAAATCAAAAGTCAGCGTCGTAAGCTTCAACCCTATGATCCAAATCAAGGGTTCATTGGTAGTGTTAAAGTTGATGTGGCCAACTACATCTTCACTTCCAGAAGGAAACGTCAGGCCTACAAGCACTCTAGACCACTAGTAAAGAACCTTCTCTCAAGAGAAGTTTCTGTGCATTTAAAAGAGTCTAGAAGTCTTACTCGATTCATTCGCAAGCGCGATCTCACTTTCCAAAAGTCTGATGAAAATGGAAACTACAAGATCTTTGCTGTCCCTTGTACAACAACTATTGTTCCACTTCAAAAATCAATGTTTAATACAATTGAGAAAGCGGCCCAAAACCTCATCGTTTCTCTCCGTTGTGTTATCCAGGATATCTATGGCTCAAAATCTATTAAGGACTCAGGATTCGTAAAATCACTGCCCCTTGATATTCGAAAGATTTTCATTAACGCCATCATGGAGTCCCCAAACTACTTCCCACAACTTCATCACCCGAATATGAAGAAATACCCTTTCTTCGATAACGTGGGACTTGACCTTGTTCTTATTGAAGATTTTGTTGAGCAATCAAAAAACTTTGAGACCCTTCTCAAAAATAATAAGTTTGATAAGATTCCGAACCTACCATTCAAAATTCTTGAACTCAATGCTGGTGCCCCGTCTGGAGCATCTAACAATATGAATGTGCTCGAAGGTCATTATGAGCAAAACCCAGATGTTCTAGATTCAATGGGGAAAATGATCCCTAATGATCACTTCCAAGTTCTAGCAGAAACTTATAAATCTCTTGGAGAATCTTGGACCGGTATAAAAGACGGTATCCAAGTTATTCTTCCTCCTGGTGGACTCAATGGAGCAGCTCCAGAAATCCACAATCTTGCTGCTTACTCTGGACTTGTTTACGCAGATCCAGTTCAACTATTCCAAGATGAAAAAGGTTACATTCGTCTCAGAACGATTAATGGCTCAAACCCTATCGTAACGGCGATCTACTCTCGAATCAACGCAGACTCTGCTCTCTTTGATATTGAAAAAGATATTATCCTTCGCGATCCAGATACTAATGAGCCGATCTATCTTCGTGACTCATTAAAACTTGGTAAAGATGGAGAAGCTCCTCTTGTTCTAGATGTAGATGGAAAACCGATTCCTCTTCAATCAGATTACTCTGTACCTGGACTTCTTGAAGCTATTATCGAAAAACGAATCTATATGGGTGGTCTTAACAGAATTCTTGATAACAAGATTATTCTGGCCACTCTTACGACGTACGCTCCTAAGTACTTCGCTAAAAAACTGAAGTCTTTAGGTCTTAGCAACATTGGTGCAAAGATCACTCCTCCAGAGACTCTTCCTCCAAAGAAAGAATCTATAGCAGTTATTGAAAAGACTCCAGAAGACTGGGTTATTAAAGCACCAAACCTTTCTGGAGGTTCTGGGATCTATATTATGAAAACTCTTTCTCAAAAAGACAGAGAAGAAGTTCTTAATATGATTCGTAAGAATCCGAGCCACTATGCTTATCAAAAGCTTGTTAAGATTGCTCGTATTCCAGTTGCAATGAAAGATAAGGAAGGTACTCGTTTTGCGAACCTTGCAGCGGATATTAGACTATGGGTTTTCTATGGCGGTGGAGAAAAAGCTCTACCAAAGATGACTCACAATGCTCTTGTTCGATACGCACCAGAGGAAAAAGGGCCAATGAGCTCCATCGTGAATACTTCGAAGGGTGGTGGCTATGCTCCGTTCGTCGTTATTGATGATGTCGGAAGCGAAGATGCTGTAACTGCGGCTGAATTTATTAAGCCTAAATACCCAGTTCCTCTACAAACTCATCTTCCAATGTTTGTGGCGGCACAACTCATTCAAGTAGGACGCCTTACTTCTGAAATTTATAGCACATTGAAAGAGAATAGAGCTGATAGTTACACGCTTTTAGGTCTTGCTCTTTCTCTGAAAACTCAATGCCGAGAGGTCCTTAGCTTCTTAAACCCTCGAGCAATTGAGCCTATCTATAAAATGATCGACCTCTTAGAGGCAAAACAGGCCACAAGCTCTATCGCCGCTTACTTTGACCTTATTAACTCTAATCAAATTAAGCTGGTAAGTGCTCTTGAATCCCTAGAAAGAAGAAATAAGCTTCCTAAAGGTTTCAGAGATATGATGGACCAACTCCAAGTCCTAGACATGGATATCGTATATCAAAACTATACAGAGCAACACCGTAAGGCCGATAAGAAAATTCTTCGTAGCCTCAATGTTATGCTCAAGGAAAAGGCCAAAGATAATACTAAGCTTCTTGCTGAGTTCAAAGATCTTCTTGCAATCCTTAAGTCGAGCATCAATGCTTCATTTGAGAGAGAAGAAATCACCGGTCGTACTGCGCAGAATCTAATCAAACTAATTGAGCAGTTTGCATTAACTGTTCGTGAAAGACTCCAAAACTCTGAGAAGGCCATTGAGTTCTCAAAAATATTTGATCTAGAAGTATCTCATCCTGAACTAAGATTTGCAACTTTTGGACTTGGTGAAGAAAGTCTCAAGAAAACTTC
>CAYWMU010000320.1:0-2658 GCA_964459395.1 uncultured Bacteriovorax sp. | reverse complement strand
CCCAAATTCTATCCGAAATCCATGCCCCTAAAAGAGGAGTAAGGTAACAGGCCCCTGCAAATAAGTGATAAACCGACGTTGCCTTGGTTTCTTGAAATAGGAGAACCTGAATCATGAAAACCGTTAGGATTGAACGCATTCCGTAGTAGCTATATCGCTCACAGGCCTCGTTACCTACGATGTACTTAATTTGCGGCGGAAATTTATTATCTAGTTCAGTAGTACTAGTTGTCGTCATTCTTAGTCCTTGAGTGAAATAATCTGTAAATTTTAACACTCAAGAAATAATTCTGACAACTTTAGATAAGTTACAAGGGAGATTCCTCCCCCTGTAACTCAAAATGCTTATAATTTTGAATACTTTTGGATCGTGACCATATCATCCGAGTGGCACTCATCATAATTCTCAGTATAAATGCCCTCCACTTCAAGAGAATCAGGAACAATGTTTCTGGCACCATCCACTAATACGGAGTAACTTAAAACTTTACTGTCACTATAATCACAACCAGAACCACGAGTGTGGGCCACAACTTTTTTCACAGCAACCTTAAACTTATTTCCCGCTTCTCTAAAGATCACCTTATTTTCAACCAGCTCACCTTCATTAGTCTTCACTGAAAACTGATAATATGGCGTTTGAGGTAGAGTTGGAATCACCAGCTTCAATGAAACATCACTTACACAAGTCACAGTTGGAAGACCTTCGAGGTCAGAAGGCAGTGATTTAGCCTCGAAACAAGTCACAGCAAATGAAGTGGCCGATGTGAGAAAAAGAAAAAGGGCGATTAATGATTTCATTATAACTCCTATCAGTTGGTAATTTGATGTGGAGTATGTAACAAAACTAAACGTAGAACTAAAGTTAAGCTTTGGTTAAGAGCTTATATGCTCTAGAAGAAATTCTAGAGCATATAAATAATTCACTCTTCCGAATCTGAAAATTTAAACGGCTTAGGTCTCTTGTTTCCGCCTAATTTTTTAGGCCTATTCTGAGAATCAGGAGCTTCTTCGCCATTTTTTTCCCAGTGCTTGAACCAAGTATCTCCATTCTTGCCTTGAACAACTTTTTCTTCGCGTTCTTTCAGAATTGATTCTACTTCTTCTTTCTTACGCACTTTCGTTTGTGGCTTCTTATCTGACTCATTTTTGCCTGTGAAAGTATTTTTATCATGAGCACTAATATCAATCGTTGCATCTCCTGTAAGGCGAGTCTGGCAACTTAGGCGCTCTTTGGTAATGTGGAACACGTTTCCTAGAAGTCTGAGTTCTTCAAAAGTCTGAGCAGTAAGATTATCTTCACCTGATTTGACAATAATCATGCAATCACTACAGGTGGCACAACCACCGCAACTTGATTTTATTTTTTTACCACTTGCTTTTAACTGAGCAAGCAGAGTTTCTTCGCCATTGAAGTTTAATACTTCACCTGTTGGCCACAGGGTTACTTTAAAATCACTCATACTACTTTCTTAATTTGATGTTCAATCGTCTCTAAAATTTTTGACTTAAAAGGCTTAAGCATGAATCCCAGATCTACACTCACCTGTGCTTCATTATCTAGGAAATGAATTTTAGCTTCAAAGCCACTTCCCTTTGCTTTCATTAAGCATTCGGCATCGTTTTTATCAACTTGAGCCTTAACACCAAATTTCGCAATAACTTCAGGAATAAGTTCACAGGCCTTATCATAAGCAACTTTTTTATCTGTGATATTTTGATATGGAACTTTTATATCCATTTTAACCTCTATTTTATTCCAGTTGAACCAAAGCCACCTGTTCCACGAGCAGTATCATTGATGGCATCAGCAAGAATATATTTTGCCTGTAAAACAGGAGCAATTACAAGTTGAGCAATCCTTAGACCATGCTCAATCTCATAGTCTTCTGTACCGAAGTTTCCAATAATAATGTTCACTTCTCCTCGGTAATCAGAGTCAATTGTACCAGGGGAGTTAACAACAAGAAGGGATGATTTCAAGGATAAACCTGAGCGGGGTCGAACTTGAATCTCATACCCAGGAGGAATCTCCATGCAAAGTCCTGTCGGAACAAGCACTCGACTCCCAGGTTTAACGACTAAAGACTTCTTACCTGGAAGAGAAGCCTTAATATCGGCCCCTGCCGCTTCTTCTGAAGCATAAAAAGGAAGATCAAACTCTGGATCAAAATGATCCAGAGTTTTTACTTTAACTTCTACCATTACTTAGCTGCCTTTTTGGCAACAGGAGCGATCGCTTTAATAGAAAGCTTAATTTTTCCAAAGCGATCAACTTCAAGAACCTTCACATCTACTTCTTGGCCTTCAGTAAGGTACTCATTAACGTCAGCAACGCGCTCATCAGCGATTTCAGAAACGTGAACAAGACCAGCAAGACCAGGAACAATATCTACGAAAGCACCGTATTCTTTGATTGTTACAACTGTACCTTTATAGGTAGCACCGATCTTAGGACCGTTTAGTTGCATATCTGCAAGAGCGATAACTTCATCAATCTTGTTTGTATCAACACCAAGAACCTTAACTGTTCCATCTTCAGCAACATCCATAGTAACTGAGTAGTTTTCTTGAAGAGCTTTGATATTTTTACCACCAGGTCCAATAAGAGCACCGATTTTATCTGGAGCAATTTTGAAGGACTTAATTTGTGGAACA
>CAYWMU010000319.1:0-2671 GCA_964459395.1 uncultured Bacteriovorax sp. | reverse complement strand
GATAAATCTGGCGGTTGGGGCGATGACCAAGCTGCCGAAGTTCAGATGCGTAATAATGATTCAAGTGATGATACAAACATACTCGCAGTACGTATACAAGATAGTGATAATTTTTACGCATTAAGATATAACACCTCAGTAGTTAGGAGTTATAAAGGCGTTGGTGGAAGCATTACACCTCTTGGCACAGAACTAGGTTCTGGACAAGTTGCTAATGGCGACTTAGTTAGACTAGAAGCCGAAGGAACAACAATAAGGGCTTTAGTAAACGGGACAGAATTAATTAGTTTAACAGATTCGGACATAAGCAGTGGTTCACCTGGACTTGGTGCAGGACAAATTGTTGTAACTGGAGATGATTTATCTTCTCAATCATATTGGGATTTTTACGCATACGAATTATCAACTGCCACAATACAAACAATAACTGCAAAAGCAAGAATCCAACAGGCAAGAACTCAAACAATTGAAGCAAAAGCAGTTATCGGCACTAAATGGACACGTACAATTGAAGCTAAAGGAAAAATCCAGCTTTCATTTACTAAAACATTGGAAGTTAAGGCAAGAATTGAACAAAACCGCATAAAAACAGTTACCTCTAAAGCAAGAATTGAGATATTTACACAGCAAAGTATCGCTGTAAAAGGGCGAATAGAACTACAAAAAACTCGTCAAATTTCAGCCAAAAGTGCCATAAAACTACAATTTTCTCAGGAAATTCAAGCAAAAAGTGCTATTTTACGCACATTTTCAAAGGAAATTGAAGCAAAAGCAAGTTTACTCGCATTTTCCACACAAACAATTACCGTAAAAGCACGTATTTTAGGGTCTGCATATCAACATATTGACGCAAAAGCATCAATTTTAAGAGAGTTTAGTCAAGATATTAACACTAAAGCACGAATTTCCATACAAAGTGAATCTTCTATCAGTTCAAAAGCCAATATTCGAGGTAAAGAAACAACAACTATCAGTGCTAAATCAAGAATTGGCATAGGTCATGCCTATCAAATACAGGCAAGGGGTAGTATTCAACGAACATTTGAAGCAATTATTTCTGTAAAAGGGAGTATTTCAGCCCCTCAGCCTGTAACTATTGAGGCAAAAGCAAATATTCGGGGAGTTATTACTCAAAACGTATCTTCCAAAGCAAGAATTGGAGGTGGCGGATATCAAACATTAACATCTAAAGCAAATATCAAAGCAGAACAAGAGAAAACAATATCTTCTAAAGCCAGTATCTCTGCACCTCAACCAGTAACCATTGAAGCTAAGGCAAATTTACAAGTAACGACCACGCAAACAATATCAGCCAAAGCAAGAATGGGTGGCGGTGGATATCAAACCATACAATCAAAAGCTAATATCATTGGTCAGGTTCAACAAACTGTATCTGCTAAAGCAAAGATAGGTGAATTTGATAAGACAACAATAACAATATCAGCTAAAGCAAATATTTTCTCAGCAACAGTATATGAAATACCAAAACCTGTCTTTGGCGGTATAGAAATGCCATTTCCAGATGAAGCAATAATTACACCGCGATGGACATCTTCTGAAAACACAGGATTAAAAGGTGGTACAAGTTTGAATACCGAAGCAAGGAAATATCAATATATAATGAGATGGGACTATCTCAAGGTTGAGTACTATGATGCTATTGAGGGGGTTGTAAATAATCTAGACCCAGCAACATTTACATATATGAAATGGCCTCAAAGCAGACTTGGAGTTTTATGTTTAGGTTCTCTTTCAGAGAGAAGATTGACTTATGGAACAGGTAAAAACTTTTTCCTGTCAAGTGTTACTTTGACTTTAATAGAGGTGGAAAATAGAATTTAATTATGGCTAGCACTACAATATCATCACACGCAAGAATTAATCCTCCACAAGCATTTGTAAATGTAGTAGATGCGGTTTCAAGACAGATATCGGTCAAGTTAGAGGTTCAATGGGACGGTACTACATGGACTGATGAAAGTAGTTACTTTTTAAGTGCTAGGGCAAATGAAAAATTAGCTGGTGATTTAGGAGAAGGTGTTGCGTCAACGCTTGATGTAGAACTTGATAATAATACAGAAAGATTTACTCCTGATAATACATCATCGCCCTTATATGTTTATCTAAAACCAAGAGTTAATATACGTATTTCAATCGTGATAGAAGGATATGCGTATCGAATGTTTACTGGATACATAAAGAATATACATCCAGATTATCGAACTAAAGTTTGCAGTTTTGAGTGTTTCGATAATCAGGTTTTGGTTTACAACAAACGTGCAAATGGAATTGTTTATGAAGATTTCAGGATAGATGAGTTAATGGCAGAATTAGCTGAACTCGCAGATTTAGAAGAAACAGACTATGTATTTGATAAAGGCGATACGGTCGTAAATTTTGGATACTTTGAAGATAGAAATGTTTGGCCGATAATGGGAGAAATAGCAGTTGCAGAACGTGGTCGTATTTTCTTTGACAGGCACGGACTACTGAGATTTTGGAATAGAAGCAGACTTCATAACAGAGGTGCTTCACATACTCTTGATTTAAACGATTGGCTTACAGATTTAGATTATTCAATAGCAGAACATGAAATTAAAAATGTAGTTATTGTTAAAGCAGCACCTCGTGCCAGTAAAGGAATACAAGTTGTCTGGTCAAATGGAAATGC
>CAYWMU010000318.1:0-2703 GCA_964459395.1 uncultured Bacteriovorax sp. | reverse complement strand
TTCATTATCATAGGCAAATCTTTTCTCTGTATGAGACACACCTATTTCGATAAGACACTCATCAAACTCTATCCACTCTTGGTCGTTGTATTCGCTAAATGTTTCAAGATATTGCCGTGACTCGTAACAAGGATGAAGTGGATTATTGAAGAAGTTATGCTTTATATCCATAAGGAGTAACTCTTGATGTTGCTCCTCGTGATTTAATCCTAGTTCAAGTATTTGAGAAATCTCATCCCAAGCTTCCATATTCAAGTAAGCCAAGTTTTGAACTTCTCTTTCAATATGTCTTCTATAATTGATAATTTCTTGACTAGTAGGGCGTGAGAGAAAGGATCGCTTATTTTTTTCTAATGGAGTATTAACGGCAAGATAGTATGAGTTAAAAATATTCGAGTAAAGTGTATTGAATGGTTGATAGTTTTTCAGGAAAGGCTTGAGAAGAAAGTTTTCAAAGAACCAAGTTGTGTGTGCCAGATGCCATTTAGGAGGAGACGTATCTTGACTCGTTGACACCACCATATCCTCCAGGGTCAACGGGCCACAAAGCAGTTCCGTCTTATGCCTAACTTCCAAAAACTGGTCAATTAGTCTTTTTTGATGATTCATTTCAGCTACGAATTGCATCACTATTCCTTTGACTATTCTTCTAGGGGCAATGACCGGGCCATTTAGCAAGAAGTAAAACAAGCGATTACTTAATCTTTGTCTGAAGTTTTACAAGGTACATCAGGATATGTGCCTCAAAGATAAAACACTTATGGGTTTATTAAGTAGTGCAACCATTGCATGGTGATAGATCATTACACTTGGCAAGGAGGATCTATGAATCAACACATCATGATTGCCATACCTACCGAGGAAGAGCTTCTGGCGCCCTTTTACGAGTGGAGTAAAAGATTTGATTGGAACAATATTGGACAAATTGACCTCGTTCATATTGTAAAGATCAATATTACGCCCTTGGAATTTGGCCTTGTAGAGGTTCCAACGACCAATGCCTTTATGGAAATGCTACCTACTCTTGAAAAATTTCTACAGGATGAAGGGGCAAAAATTATCCCTCCTCATCTTTTAGACCGCACAAGCTACCTCATAGAGTCACACTACTACCCGGAAGACCGTATTATCGAACTTTCTAAGCAACGTGCATGCGACTTGGTTATAGTGTCTACTATCGAAAGACATGGTTTAGAGGGCTTTTTCCATCACTCTTTCTCTGAGCATCTTATTAAAAATGCTCAATGTGATATTTTTGTGGTAAAAGGTCAGCCTCAATAGCTCAAATAGGCTTCATACTGCGTCGCAAACAACAGGAAGATGCTTCCTTTCCTCGACATTTTAAGCATTTTTTTACACAATAGGGGGCACTCATCCATTTACTTGTTCCCATTGGAGAAATTATGCAAAAGATTAAAGTTCAGAATCCTGTAGTAGAACTTGATGGCGATGAAATGACTCGTATCATTTGGTCGTTCATTAAGAACAAGCTCATCACTCCTTACATTGATGTCGATATTAAGTACTACGACCTTGGTATGGAAAATCGGGATGCAACTGACGATAAAGTAACAGTTGAAGCAGCTGAAGCTATCAAAAAGTATAATGTAGGTATTAAGTGCGCGACTATTACTCCTGATGAAAATCGTGTTGAGGAGTTCAAACTTAAACAAATGTGGAAGTCTCCTAACGGAACGATCAGAAACATTCTAGATGGAACAGTTTTCCGTGAGCCTATTATCATAAAAAACGTACCACGTCTTGTTCCTGGCTGGACCCAGCCAATCGTTATTGGCCGTCACGCTTTTGGTGATCAATACCGTGCAACTGATACTGTTATTCCTGGTAAAGGGACTCTAAAAATGAGCTTTACTGGCGAAGATGGAACTACCCAAGAGTGGGAAGTTTATAACTTCAAGGGCCCAGGTGTTGCTCTTTCTATGTACAACACTGAAGAATCAATTCGTGGATTTGCTCAATCATGTTTTGAGATGGCACTTCTTAAAGGATGGCCTCTTTACCTTTCAACTAAAAACACCATTCTAAAAAAATACGATGGTCGTTTTAAAGATATCTTCCAAGAAATCTATGAAAAAGATTACAAAAAGAAATTTGAAGCTAAAGGTATTTCATACGAGCACCGTCTGATCGATGACATGGTTGCAGCTGCTATGAAATGGAATGGCGGATTCGTTTGGGCATGTAAAAACTACGACGGTGACGTTCAGTCTGATACAGTTGCTCAAGGTTTCGGTTCTCTTGGTCTTATGACTTCAGTTCTTATGACACCAGATGGTAAGACTCTTGAAGCAGAAGCTGCTCATGGAACAGTGACTCGTCACTACCGTCTACACCAGCAAGGTAAACCGACTTCAACTAACCCTATTGCCTCTATCTTCGCATGGACTCGTGGTCTTGCTCACAGAGGTAAACTAGACGGTAACCAAGAGCTTATTAACTTCTGTAAAGCTCTAGAAGAAGTTTGTATCCAAACTGTTGAAGAAGGCAAAATGACAAAAGATCTTGCTGTTTGTATTCACGGGGATAAAGTAGATTCTTCTCACTACTTAACAACTGAAGCTTTCTTAGAAGCGATTAATGACAATTTAGTAAAAAGACTTACTAAGTAATAAGTAAGGGAGGCCCAGTGATCTGAGCCCCTTAAATCGGACAAGTTAATAAACGAGACCTAATTCAACCCTC
>CAYWMU010000317.1:0-2752 GCA_964459395.1 uncultured Bacteriovorax sp. | reverse complement strand
TGAAATGCTTCTTATGAATGAGACAGCGCTACATCTTCAGCTCTCGTTGATCTTGGACGAAAGAAATAATGACTTAAAAACGCTAGAGCGGCACAGATGAATATCATGGTACACATTGGTCGAATAGTTCCATCATGAAACGTACTTACAAGAGCAGACATAAGGCCAGAGATAGTAAACTGAATTGTTCCTAGTAATGCAGATGCTGATCCTGCTAGTTTTTTTTGGTTACTTAAAGCAAGAGCTGATGCATTAGGACCGACGATTCCCATAGTTGGTAAGTAGAGAAACAGTCCGATACAAATGATAATCATAGGGGGATTTACATGCCCGAGAGTAAAAAGAAGGAGTCCTGCCAATGCCCCGTAGGTCAAGACACTCTTTAAAATTCTCTGTGCCTTAAATCTTGAAAGAAGAAAACCATTGAGCTGAGACGCCCCTATAATTCCTGCAGCATTAAGACCAAAGATCCAGGCAAAAGTAGTCGGGCCAACCCCAAAGTGTTCAACAAAAACAAAAGATGATCCTGTAATGTAGCTAAACATCCCCGCATTCGTAAATGCGAGTCCCATAGCATTAGCAATAAAAGATCTGTCTTTAATAATAAGACCATAGTTTTTAAAAATTGTTTGTGCATTTAAAGGAACTACTTCCTCATGAGTTTCCTTTAAAAAAACGAACATAAGAATAAATGAGAGTCCGCTGATAATACTTAAAATCCAGAAAATAGCACGCCAACCGAAAAGGCTGCTCACAATACCTCCGGCAACAGGGGCAAGAATGGGAGCGACTCCCATGATCAGCATTAAGAGAGAGAATACTTTCGCCGCATCTTGGGGACGATAAAGATCACGAACCACTGCTCTAGATATAACCATTCCTGCACATGACCCTAATGCCTGAAACAATCGAAGATATATCAATTGTTCAGCATTACTAGAGAGCGCACACAGAACACTGGCAAGACAATAGATGATGAGTCCACCGTAGAGAGGTTTTTTGCGCCCAAAACGATCTGTAAGAGGGCCGTAAAAAATTTGACCTAAAGCAATTCCAACCAGAAAAGAAGAAAGTGATAATTGAATGTTTGAAAGGTCAGTATTGAACTCTTCGGCAATCAAAGGGAAGGCCGGAAGATACATATCAATCGAAAGAGGACCGAAGGCCGAAAGAAGACCTAGAAGTAAAACGATAATTTTCATAAAGCGGAATTTAACAAATTTTTGAAGGTAAAACTAGGGAACATTCGTTCCCTAGTATTTATTCTAAAGTGATGAGAGGTTGAGGAGTTTTTTTATGGCCTTGGCAATTTCAAATTCGTCGAATTTCACAATGTACTCACCAAGTCCTTCGGAAACAATGTCTTCAATCAGCCCTTGATTTGAGATACTAGTATTAAATATAACAGGAATATTCTTAAGGGAATCATTCTCTCTTAATTTTCTTACCATACCAATACCATTCAAGCGTGGCATTTCAATATCTGAAAAGACAAGATCAGGGTTAAATGAGCGTCTCTCAAGTATTTCTAGACCTTCAATCCCATCTTCTGCAACCATGACTTCAGCGCCTTTTCCTGTAAAGAAGTTGACTAGCTTCTTTTGGAATAGACGTGAATCTTCAACGATAAGGACCTTCTTATTACTTAAACCGAGACTCATCGAGTTTTGAGGTTCTGGTGCAACATCCACATTCAACATGGTCAGTATATATTCAATATCAAGTAGTTTTACAAAGCGACCATCAACTTCAAGTATCCCATTAAAGATATTGTTGTTCATACCCGCAACCACGTCCGGAACTTTATGAACCAGAGAGTTAGAAAATTGTTTAATTTTATGAGTACGATCTACAATGATACCTAACTGCAGTTTTTGAAACTCACAAACAATGATTCGATAATTTTTTGAATAATCAAATGAATCAGCTGATGCCCCTGTCAGGAAATGATTTAAGTCGAGGACAGGAATTGAAGAAGATCTAAGATTGATCATTCCTACTATAGGATAGAACTTGTTAGTTAATCCTTGGATTTTAAAATCATCTGTTTCAACGATCTCTTTAATTTTTTGAATATTAATTGCCATCTCAAGAGTCACGTCACTGTTAACTCTGACATCAAAAGTGAGTACTCTAACTGATGAACCATCACTAAATAGATGAGGAGCTTTTAAAGCTTGAGCTGAGCTCATAAATTCCCTCCTACAAAAAGACCGATATCAAACTTCTCATGAGGAATACCGTTGATTCGGATGAATCCCTGTTCTGAAGTAGCTTCATCCTGAGTTACTTCACATTTGCCTACTTCATATACAGGAAAAGCAACTACCACATCAGGCTCAACCTCAAAAACGATCAGCCTAAGTTTCATACGAGAAAAAACGGCAGATGATTTATGGCGATGAAGTTTTTGAATTTTTATAAGATGTTCTTCAGGATCCAGTACGGGAATGATATTTCCCCTAAGGTTAAAAACCCCGAGAGTTTTATCTGAAACAATAGGAACAGGTATAATATGTGGAAAATCAATAATCTCTTTTACATTGGCAACAGAAGTACAATAGTGCTTATCACCATATTTAAAAGATAAACCAATAAGACTCTCTTCAGTTTCTTCAAAATCTTCTGAAGCAATAGATGGAGTGAATAGTTCCTTAAGCGACGCGCTTACCATGGAATTCCCCTCTTTTTTGATTAATAATACCTGCCAGACATTCCTGAATATTGAGTAGGAATATTGGACTTCCACCTG
>CAYWMU010000316.1:0-2756 GCA_964459395.1 uncultured Bacteriovorax sp. | reverse complement strand
ACTTCGTAAAGATGCTCCACAAATCCCACAGATTCCTGTTAAAGAAATCATTTCCTACTATGAAACGTTAGGTAAGCAGAACCTTTCTCCTGATGATGGAATCTACCCTCTCGGAAGTTGTACGATGAAGTACAACCCGTATATTAATGATTATGCAGCAAACCTCCCTCCATTTGTGAACGCTCACCCACAGGCCCCTGAAGAGGATGTTCAAGGGTGTCTTCATGTTCTCTATGAGACTCAAGAAATGTTCAAGGCCATTACTGGCCTTCCAGGAGTGGTGACTCAACCTCTAGCAGGAGCTCAAGGTGAATTGGTTGGACTTAAAATGTTTCAGGCCTACCACCGCGAACGTGGAGAAGCTGACACAAGAAACGTTATTATTATTCCTCGCTCTGCTCATGGAACAAACCCTGCGACAGCAACCATGGCCGGTTACACCACTAAAGTTGTAGATGGAAAAGTTTATGGAATCTACACTGTGGAAGCTCTTCCTAATGGAGAGATGAATCTTGAGCAAATTAAAAATTTTCTTTCCACTGATGGCCATCGTGTTGCCGGTATCATGGTAACAAATCCAAATACCGCAGGAATTTTTGAATCAGGTTTTAAAGAAATGAGTGAACTCATTCACGCTCACGGTGGTCTTGTCTATATGGATGGCGCCAACATGAATGCCATCGCAGGAATCGTTGACCTCAATAGACTTGGAGTAGATGCTGTTCACAACAACCTTCATAAAACTTGGACTATCCCACATGGTGGCGGAGGTCCGGGAGACGCCATCGTTGCAGTTTCACATCGACTTCTTGATTACATGCCAGGAGTACAAGTTAAACTTGAAAATGGTGTCTACTCAACTTTCAAAGCTCCAAAGTCTTGTGGATCATTTCACCGTCACTTTGGGAACTTTGCTCACAAAATTCGTTGCTACACTTATCTCAAGGCCCTCGGTGCTGAAGGTGTGAAGAAGATGAGTCAGCTTGCAGTTCTCTCTGCAAGATACCTACACTTTAAACTCAAAGATACTTACCCTTGTCTTCCATCTGGAGCAGACAATGTTCCTAGAATGCACGAGTTTATTGTGACTCTATCAAATGACTCTTTTAAGCATATTGAAGCAGCAGGAACACCTAAGGCCAACGCTATCGCACGTATAGGAAAGCTTTTCTTAGACTTTGGTTTCCACGCTCCAACAGTGGCCTTCCCTGAGCAGTATGGACTAATGATTGAGCCAACTGAGAGTTATTCTAAGGCCGAACTTGATCAGTTCTCAGAAGTGGTTATTGCCATCTCAAAACTTCTTCAGGACCATCCGGAAGTATTAAAGACCGTTCCTCATTTCACACCAATTGATCGCGTTGATGAAGTGGCCGCAAATAAGAATCCAATTTTAGCCGAGGAAATCACCAAGAATCTTCCAGAGATTATTTCTGACCGTTATGACTCCGCTAAACTTCGTGCTCTATCCGTTGGAGATACTTGCGAGCTCATCATTAAAGCACACCAAGAATCAGTGTAATCTTGATGAATAATGGAGCGGAAGCTCAACTTTAAATAATGTATGGGAGGCCTTCACATAGTGGAGGTCTCCCCCATTTTTTTGCAATAACCCTTGAGTAAAAGCAAGACCTGAACCAGTCCCCTGTCCATGGGGTTTAGTTGAATAGAAGGGATCCATCATTTTCAAGGCGATATCTTCGGAAATTCCTTCTCCAGAATCTTTGATAAAAATTTCCACTTTACTTCCCACTCTTCGGGCCGAGATCTCAATCCACTTCTGAGGCAAAAACTCAATAGCATCAAAGGCATTGTTCATCAGCTGCAACAAGGCCTGCTCTAACTGAAGCTTTCTAGAGTTAATAATAATGCTTTCATCAAGACCATAGGTTCTAATACTCACTCCGTGATTTTGAAATCGCTGTCCACAAAAGAGTAAGACATTGGATATGACTTCTTTTAGATCAAACTCTTCATAATGATTAACATCACTTCTATAAAAGAGTCTCATTCCCTCAATAATTCTGCGAATCCTTCCAATATTATTTTCCATCACTTCCATTTGAGCCTGGAAATCCTCTATATGGGGTCCTTGTCTTTTAAGAAGGTGAACCTTTACTCCTAAAATAGTCAGAGGATTAGCAATCTCATGAATCATCCCCCGACTAATAAGGCCTAGTTCGGCCAGATGACTTTGAGTTGTCATCATATCTCCCTTATCTCTTCTAAACCTATCTAAGGAGATATCGAATTCATTTTCACGTTCTTGCATAAACTTCATGGCAATAAAGACAGCAAAAACCATACCCCATATCAGCTCAACGGCCGCTCCCAACCAGATATGTCCATAACTAATCCAAAAAATAGAGGTGTAGATAAGAAGATAAACACCTAAACATAACTTATAATAGAAACGATCTACGAAACCACTTTGAGTATGCTTTTTAAGATAACTTGGACCAATACCAAAAGGCAGGATATTAAGAGCGAGGGCCCACTCCTCATTAGGCATAAAAAGTGAGCACACTCCACACATTAGGCACAGACCCCACCACTTCTGCTCTCTAGGATAAACTTTTATAAGGTACATGGGATAAACCCAAGTTAGAGGGTAAAAATAAAAGAGATCGAATTTATAAAGGCCATAAGCAAGTAAAGACTTAATAGTAAAAACTAACCAGAGGCGCTTAGACGCTCTAATGGTAGCTAACTTTAAGCGATGATGAGCAAGACCTGAGATAAGAAATAAACTTAGG
>CAYWMU010000315.1:0-2757 GCA_964459395.1 uncultured Bacteriovorax sp. | reverse complement strand
GGCAAATTGATTATCTTGAACTTCAAAACGGTGAGATCATAGATAGTACTGATATAAGAAGCCTGATACCTCAAAGCAAAATTGAAAATCAAAACTCTCGATCTAGAATTGGTGTTGATGGTGGAGGGATGTAATTAATCAATGATATGAAATTTAAAAACCCTTATTTAAACCAAAAAAAACATGAGTACTATTCGTTCATAGATGAATCTGGAAATACAGGACTTAATCTTCTTGATAAAGATCAGCCATATTTTATATTGGGAAATGTATTCAGCAAAAACGATTTAGACCAAAGCGGTCAGCCTTATTTCAAAGAGATTCATAAAAAAATTGAATCGAATGAATTACATGCTAATCATGAAGGAGCTTAAGGTCTTTCAAAAATCAGCTCGGACCTAATCTCACTTATCAAAGACCAGAATCTTTTATTCCATTTTTCTGTAATTGAAAAAAAACATTATCTTAAAATAATATTGTCCCATCATTTTTATGACAACGGATTAAATCCAGCAGTAAGCACTTATGCTCAAGCAGTAAGAGCTTTAAGAATTTGTCTTTCTTTTAGCTTTTCCCAGGTCGTTGATGACATTCATTTAACAAACTATCTCATGTCCTAAAAAATAAGGACTATAAACTATATGCAGATATTCATCAGGATCTTTCAAATAAAGTTAATGCCTCTTCAATCGATAAAAGATCAAAAGAGCTCTTAGTCGATGCATTGATTTACACAGCGAGCAATCCTAAAGAAATTTTCGATTCTATATCTTTAAGCACTATAGCGTCACCTAATAATACCGCCTTCGTTCTTATGATAAATGAACTAAATAATGGTTTCCCTAAGAACTCAATTTTTAAAAAAATTATTCATGATGAACAGGATGAATTCGGCAAAAGTCTTAAGCAATCATTCAAGATATTCTCAACAAGACACAGCCCAAATCATCCAATGACATTGATGACTGAATTTAATGATGCGAGACTGCTTAAAGAAACGCAACTCGAATTCAAATCATCTAACCAGTCATTGGGTCTTCAAACAATAGACCCAGCGATATGGCTTTTTAAAAGAAATATTCTATCATGTCGAGATGAGTCCCCATACCTTTGGAGCGAGATTCAGTCACGAATAAGCCTCAGTGGGATTGGATATACCATACACCTCAATGAAGTCATGCAAAACCAAAGCTTTTTATTAAATCAACATATAACGCACGATCAAATGAAAAAGGCAGAGCAATTCATAAAGGAAGTTGAATCGAAACTTTGGAAATCAGATAAATAGACCAGTTTATAAAAACATTAAAATCATGAAACAGAATCCTACTTCCTTCTACAAACTCGGATCTATAATAATTCTTAAAAAAGCTCGTTAATTTGTGACTAATTCCACCAATTTTTCTCTCTGGCTTTTAGCAATGGATCGAACCTTACACAAATCAACATTTCTTCTGTGCTCGATTATTTTTTTATCGTAAGTACCGAGAGTTTGGCCCTCACTTATTTTAAAGTTCCTACGTGCATCAATATAACTAATAGTATTATTTTTTTCTCGAAACTTTTCAAAAGCCAACTTAGCAGCATTAAACACTTCGAACTCTTTCGGAGTTAATGCTTCTCTCGCTCCATAGTTACCACATTTAGCAATTAACCACTCATCTAAATAGGAAGCTGTACTAGGAACGTGTTTATAAAACTCTTCTGATGATATTAAATCTACATCTGCAGACCTCGTAACAAAAATTCGATCTATAAATGATTGCGACAGTCCCATTTCAGCCATGTAAGACTTAGTTAATGCTTCTAATTCTCTATATTGTTTATCGGCGTCAGCTGTACTCAAATTTTTAAAGTGTTCCCTGATGAAGTAAGGACGATGAAGACCAATAGAATATATATATTCCATTTTACCTATAGGACTTTCATTAATTCTAGAAACTTTTCTATAATCAATGCTATCCCTGACGTTCCTTATAACGGCTCCAGCAAGAATTAATACACAAGCGCTATGGCATCTCGGGAGTTCGTAGTTCTCGATTTTGTCAGACTTCCTTTTAAAAAAAATTTCTCCTATTGTTCCATTATCGCTCACAAACTTACCAAGTTCTGTTTCAGGATCATATACTTCTTTTCCAGACACTACAGCACTTGCCAAAACTGATCTTAAAAAACGTCCAATTTCGATTGCCTCAAGGACGTCTCCACCAGTTGAATCTAGCAGAAGAGTGAATGTGTTTTCCTTACTTGACTTTAAAAGTTGAGAAGCGGCTTTCTTAATTTTTTGGAGATCTCCTTTTCTTATTTCACCTTTTAGAAAAACTACTTCTTGCAATTCACCCAAGTTAACAAAATCTGTTGATTTATGTTGTACGATAGAGATTTCAGCAGCAAAAACATCAATACTAATAAGTCCTATTATTAAGCCAATATGCCAATGAAAAATGGAAAGCCAGGATACTGTTGAAGTGCGAATAGAATTCTCCGATGAAATGACAAAATTTATGATTCACATCAGAATTCGTCTCTATTTCAATATTACAGTGAACCAGTATTTTGCTCAAGACGTCTTGAAATTAACTCATCGACTTTACTGGCTTAAAACTTTATTCCCTTGATGTCTCTTATGATTATTACTTTAATTATCTAATAAATATGATTAGGCCTTTATTCATCAGAAATCAAAAAGATATCTTAAAACTACTGTGATAGCCCCTTGTAGGACCGGTCCACTAGTCAGTACTTAACTTATAGGAG
>CAYWMU010000314.1:0-2757 GCA_964459395.1 uncultured Bacteriovorax sp. | reverse complement strand
GATTTCAAAGTCTTCATGGTCCACTCCTCCACCAATGATAAAGTGGGAACCTTTTTTTCGATGATCAAGATAAAGATCCACTTGAGTCACAACGCCAAGGTAGCGATTCACTCCTGTTGAAAGTGTTTGGAGTTCGCGGTTATAGCGAGACTGGCCCGTTCGAAGAACAAGGGAGTTTGTCCTATCAAGACGAAGATCACTCTTTTGCTGGATGAAAAACTGATTCATGCGAGAAGTATCGTGAGAGTTATCATCGATAAACCCATCTAATTCATTCTTTCCAAAATTGTAGCCTACCAATAAATCCGTTTGCCACTGACTAAACTTATGAGAGGAAGATGAAGTGAGCTGATAGGTTCTCGTACTATCTCTTTCAGTAGCATTGAATCTTTTCTTATTTAGTCTTGATATCCCTTCAGAAGATAAATACCCCGCACTCACTCGTCCATAATGATTACCACTTCCCCAATCCTGCATAAGAAAAGTTTTATAAGTATCAAAACTTCCTCCTCCTAAAGAGAAGTGAGTTTCATTTCTTCTATTTCCTTTACTGGTCGTGAGTTCCACCAGACCTGCCATAGCATCCGGACCATAAAGAATAGATTGAGGTCCCTTATAGACCTTAATTTCACTCAAGATAAGTGGATTAAAGAAGGCCCCATCAAACTGACGATCAGTATTGGAAGAATCGTTAAGCCTAAGCCCATCAATACTAAAAGCAGTATGGCGGGATTCTGCTCCTCGAATAAAAAAAGCAGTTCGACTTCCGGGGCCACCATTATTGCTGGCAGTGATCCCACTAACGTTTGAAAGAATATCAGTAAGCTCATTGAAGCTCGCCTTACTAATCTCTTCTCTACCAATGACTTCCACTGCACCCGAATAAAAATCTTCCGCATTTTTATTGGTGCTCACTTCAATCGCTGAAAGAGTGTCATCTTCAAGAGCATAAACTGTTGTAGGAATAAATAACGAAATAAAAAGAAAAAGCATAGCTGGCACAGTCATCCTCCGCGGGTTTAGGCCTAAAGAATATTCATGTGCCGTATCTGACTAAGGTCCTAAGACCCACACAGTTGCGGGACAGTACTAGATTTCCACTAGTTTCCAGCACAAAAATGAATTATGAAGGTACGCCGTACCTTTTGGCAACTTACTTTATTTTGGCGACTGGAAGTTGCCAGCCTTTACGAATGGAGATTAATCGTAAAGCAAAACAAGTAAGGCCTCCAATAATTGTTGAGGCACTTAAGGTGTGATCAAAGTAATGTCCGATGGCCACGACACTTGCACCTAAAAGTGCGGCCACAGCATAGAGCTCTTGCTTTAATACATTTGGAACCTCTGCCAATAAGACATCTCGAACCATTCCTCCTCCAATAGCTGTGATCATGCCTAATAGAGCAGACATTATAGGGCTGAGTCCAAAAGCAAGAGACTTTACAGTTCCTGAAACAGCAAAGAAGGCAAGGCCTGCGGCATCCAGGCAGAGAACCCAATAGCGAAGTTTTCTGATGATTGGTTTCCAGAAGAAAGTAATTATTCCTGCGATTACTGAAACAGTGAGATAGCGCCAATCTTTGAAAGCAGCAGGAGGAACAGATCCGATTAAAAGATCTCGAATGATTCCACCGCAGCTCGAAGCTGCAAATGAGAGTACGAGTACGCCGAAGATATCAAGGTTTCTTCTCACTCCAGCAGTGGCACCACTTACAGCAAAGGCAAAAGTTCCACAAAGGTCAAGGATACGAAGAAACTCAACCATAAGGACCACTCATAAGAAACTCCGAGGAATAAAATTCTTTTCATCTTAACATGGGAGTTTTAAGAGCAACAACATCATTTAAGACGTATAACGTTTAAGGTTTCGAGACATTTTCGTATAGATTAATCTAGGTACAACGACGTTCACATTAATATTATGTTCACCTAATTCAATCGCTGAAGATTTAGCGAGACCTATAACGGTCGACTTCGAAGAAGAGTAAGCCCATGCTCTCGATATTTTTTAAGCCAAGAAATGAGAGTTCCTGGAGTAATTCCCCAAGTCTTACAAAAATCTTCCTGTTTTTTTGATACGCTTCAATCGCTTGCCTTCGCTCCTCCGGAGAATAAGGCCCATTGCGATGTCTTTTACTATCACCTGATTGGCCACACTTCTTAACCCAGTCGAGTCCACTGTGATAAGAGACGTTCTCTTCTTGAACAAAATCACGCATGGTTTTTCCTGACTCATGATAGCGCCTGACGAAATCTTCTCTAAATTGCTTGCTGTAGGTGTTTCTAGGTTTTCCCATTACTTCCTCCTGGTTGTTATTAAAACCAGTGGAGCAATGACAAAATAAATGGACTGATTAACTCGGGGAAACGGAAAGACTTTTGTTACACATTACATAGAAATGGAAGGATTTTTTTAGAAGCTAATCTCTAATATATCCATGATACTTACTCTTTAGACTTATATAACAATTTTTCAATTGCGCCTAACATTTGCGCAAGGAAACCTTAAGATTTCAAGCTTAGAGTTAAGACATTTCTTTCTATAAATAACTAGATTAGAGTTTCAAAGTGAACTGAAAACAATTGAGATACTAAAGTTGGGCCACTTATTTTTTTCTACATTGCCCCATCTGTTCTTACCCCCAAATCAAATGACATCATGGACCTTCGACTTTCTCGTCTACTTTATTAGATAAACTGGTGAATCACTGCTAAATCTAACAGCCTCTGGATAATCTATTTTAAGCAAATAATTTT
>CAYWMU010000313.1:0-2757 GCA_964459395.1 uncultured Bacteriovorax sp. | reverse complement strand
AAGCGTGTAGCTTTCCGTAGAGCAATGAAGAAAGTGATGACTTCAGCTTTCAGATCTGGTGTTAAAGGGATCAAAGTTAAATGTTCTGGCCGTTTAGGTGGAGCAGAGATCGCTCGTACAGAAGGTTACGCTGAAAAGAAAGTACCTCTACATACACTTCGTGCTGATATTGATTACAGCACTGCTGAAGCCAAAACTACTTACGGTATTATTGGCGTAAAAGTATGGGTATATAAAGGCGAAATTTATAAATAATAAATACTTAGAGGTATTATATGTTAAGTCCTAAACGTGTAAAACACAGAAAGATGCAGAAAGGTCGTATGACCGGTGCTGCACATACAGGAAATAAACTAACGTTTGGTGAATTCGGTCTTCAAGCTCTTTCTTGTGGCTATATCACTAACCGTCAGATTGAAGCTGCTCGTATCGCCATCTCTCGTGAAACTAAGAGAGGCGGTAATATGTGGATTAAGATCTTCCCTGATAAGTCTCTTACTAAAAAACCTGCAGAGGTTCGTATGGGTAAAGGGAAAGGATCTCCAGAAGAATGGGTTGCTGTGGTTAAGCCTGGACGTATCCTATTTGAAGTAGGTGGCGTTGATAAGGCAACTGCTGAATCAGCCCTTAGATTAGCAAAATATAAACTTCCAGTTAGAACGAAAATCGTACGTAAAGACGATGATTCTTCTACTGCTGTAGAATCAGCAGAATAAAAACTGGATTAGTAGAGGTAGTTATGTTAAAAACCAGCGAAATTTCCAAGCTAAGCGAAAAAGAAATCGTCGAGAAGATCGCAAGTCTTAAAACTGAACTTTTCAACCAAAAGTTCAACAAGTTCACAACAGGTAATGATAAACCACACCTGGCAAAAGAACTTAAAAAAGATATTGCTCGTCTATTTACATTTTTAAACGCTAAAAAATAACGGGTGAAATATGAGTACAAATTTTAAAAGAACACTTTCTGGTGTAGTTGTAAGCGACAAAGCTTCTAAAACAATCGTAGTTAGAGTTGAGCGTAAGACGATGCACCCTAAGTATAACAAATTCGTAACTAAGTCGAAGAAGTATCATGCTCATGATGAAACTGAGCAAGCTTCTGAAGGTGATATTGTTACAATTATTGAATCAAAGCCCTACTCTGCTCTTAAGAGATGGGAACTTGTTTCTATCCAAAAGTAATGGAGTAATATATGATTCAACAACAAACTATTCTAGATGTTGCTGATAACTCTGGAGCTAAAACGGTACAATGTATCAAAGTTCTAGGCGGATCTAAACATATGAGTGCAAACCTTGGTGACGTTATCGTTGTTGCAGTTAAAACTGCACTTCCTGGCGGTAAAGTTAAAAAAGGTGACGTTAAAAAAGCTGTAATCGTTCGTACTGTTTATCCGGTTCGTCGCGAAGATGGCTCTTATATTAATTTCGATACAAACAGTGTTGTTATTATCAACAATAATAATGATCCAGTTGGTACACGTATTTTCGGGCCAGTAGCAAGAGAATTGAGAAATAAAAGTTTCTCTAAAATCTGTTCTCTAGCTCCTGAAGTGCTCTAATCAGCGTGTAATAGAGAGGATACTATGCAAAAGCTAAAAGTAAATGACACGGTTCAAGTGCTTGCTGGAAAAGATAAAGGCAAGCAAGGTAAAATCAAGTCGATCAACTTCAAAACTAATCGTGTTGTAGTTGAAGGTGTAAACATCGTAAAAAAAGCAATTCGTCCGAACCAAGCAAATGCTCAAGGTGGAATCGTTGATATGGAAAAAGCTATCCATATTTCTAACGTAGCTCTTTTAGACCCGAAGAGTGGCAAGCCAACAAGAGTTAAAATTGTTAAATCAGGCGATAAAAACACCAGATTTGCTGTTAAATCAAACACAGAAATCAAATAATCTGAGGAAAGTTATATGGTACGTTTAAAAGCTCTGTATCAATCAGAGATAAAGAAAAACATGATGGGTAAGTTTGGTTATGCCAACGTTCATCAGATTCCAAAGTTAGAAAAAATCATTGTTAACAGTGTTACTCGTGACGCTGTTACTAACGGTAAGGTAGTTGATTCAATCATTGAAGACTTAGCAGTAATCACTGGTCAAAAGCCGGTTATTTCTCGCGCTAAAAAATCAATTGCATCATTCAAACTTCGTCAGGGTCAGGCCCTTGGCGCATTCGTTACTCTTCGTGGCGATCAAATGTATGAATTCCTTGATCGTTTAATCAACCTCTCTCTTCCTCGCGTAAAAGACTTTCGTGGTCTTTCACCTAAAGGTTTTGATGGCAAGGGTAACTATACTATGGGGCTTAAAGAGCAAATTATTTTCCCTGAAATTAACTACGATAAAATTGATAAAATTCGTGGTCTAGGGATTAGCTTTGTTACTACAGCTACCAACAACGAAGAAGGCAGAGAATTGTTAAAGCAATTTGGAATGCCTTTCAAAGAAAGATAAGAGAGGGGTACATATGGCACGTCTAAGCGCTGTTGTAAAAAATAAAAAAAGAGAAAAGTTAGCTAGTAAATATGGTCCTAAAGCTGCTGCTCTAAGAGTTCAGGCTCTAGATCCAAAACTAACTGAAGAAGAAAGAGAAGCTGCGAGAGCAAAACTTCAAAAACTTCCTCGTAATGGTAATCCTAACCGCGTTCGTAACCGTTGTGAATTAACTGGTCGTCCTCGTGGGTTTTATCGTGATTTCAAACTATGTCGTAACAAATTCCGTGAACTAGCGAATAATGGTCTTATTCCTGGTG
>CAYWMU010000312.1:0-2758 GCA_964459395.1 uncultured Bacteriovorax sp. | reverse complement strand
ATCAGATTGGTGGACATGCTTTTGATTTTGAGAAAATAAACTCCTTATTGGCGCGAATTATTAGTTATGATCATCAAGGTAAACCATTATCTCAGATGCTCGACTTCCCTGAGAAGGTTGCTAAAATGACGCCTCAAGTGTTGAGCAGATCAAGTAAAGAAGTTTTCCCTTGGGAGAAAATGACGATAGTAGTGGTAGGAGATAAATCATTAGTAGATTCTCTCTCTAAAATTCGTCCAGTAAAGATTATTGATTATAAAGACTTCTTATAAAACTTTCAGGTGCAGCCCTTTTTAAGAGCTGCACCTGATTTATTCTTGAGTGATCGCTTTAGTATCGACAATGGCCCCTGGATAGATAATCAGTTTTTTGGCCTTGATGGATCCACTAATTTGAGCGCTTGATCTGATTGATACTGAGCCATTAGAGATAATATCTCCCTTTATTGAACCAAAAACTTCTAGATCAAAAGCTTCAATTCTTCCTTCAACCTCAGAGCCTCTTTCAAGCACAAGCTTTGAGGGACTAAGCATAGTAATATTACCCTCTATTCTGGCAGTTAAAATAGTGTCTCCGGATAGGGAGATATCACCTGTGAGATGAGTTCCTGCGCCTAAAATGTTATATTGAAATGTTTTAAAATCATTACCGGATATCATTACTTCTTCTCCATTTTGAACTCTTGAGTTTCCTTCATAAGAAGAAGATCTCCTTCGCGGCTGAAAATATAGACTATAAATTTAGCTGTGTCAGAAGCAGGTAATGAAAAATTCGCAAGAGTAGGTCTTAATCGAGTTACCGAAAAAGCCTCTCCTTGAGTGTATTTGATCCCTTCAATGAGAGAGCTTGTTGATATTTCAGGATAAGCAATGAACTGATTCTTTGAAATGAGAAATACTAAAACGTGACCTGAAATACGGGCATCTTGATTCGAGTTAAGAATATGAAAGTCTAAATGCACCTGACCTGGAGTGAATTTTACTTTCAGGTTATCAAGAGAGACAAAGTTTTTGGAAATAAGGTTTTGCATTCCATAAGGCTTTCTAATGGCCAAGAGATTAACCATTTCAGAAGGGGCCTGAACTTCGGGGGTACTTGAAAGCTTATCTGTTAAGTTTTTGTGACTAATACTTAACTCTTTAACTATCCCTTCAAGCTCAAGGATGCGAGCTTGTTCTTTGTTGATAAGCTCGGGGAATTTAGGCTTAGGTGCATATTTTAGGTGGGAACCAAAGGCCCAAATAAAGAGGGCCGTGAAAATGATCAATAAAATAAGAGGAGTTACAAAGAGAAGCGTCTTTAAAAAAGACTTCTTAAAAGTAAAATATTTGGGCGGAAGAGGTGAGTCGTATATAACAACCGAGACCTCTTGTGACTTAGATTGAATTGGATTGTTCATATTACTCTTGGAAGAATCTCATAGAAGGAGTGAATGCCAAATGATCAGCACTTGTTTTATTAAAGAGTTCTCCAACAATTTTCCAGTTATAAGAGTCATCCTTTTTTAAATAAAGCACCTTCTTACCTACATCATTAATAACCGGGGAGCGATAGGTTTGCTGGAGTGTAACTACAGCATAGTCGCTAGTATTAAGGATTGAGATATGATCAAACTGAATTTCAGGTTTGTCATCTCGAGAGAAAACAGCTCTTTTATATCTTTTATAATTATTGAAATTGCCATGTGTTCTGTCATAGAACTCATTTTCAGAGTAGCTATTCATGTATGTATCAAAATTCTTGTCTTGCCATGCTTTTGCCCACTTTTTGATAAACTCGGAAACTTCCAGTTTGTTCTTTTCCCAAGTATGTTTATTTAGAAAATGAACATCTTGAACGACAATGATTGGCGTGTGCTTAAGTTCAATATATTTAGAAATCTCTTTGAGATCAGCATTCTGAACAACAACACAACCTCTCGAATCGAGACCTTTATTGACTCTATTATCATCGTCAGTGGAGTGAAGCCATATTCCACCACCTGTTTTGGCCTTTCTTTTATCGATGAAGTTAGGGTAGTCCATAGGAAACGCGCCACTGCCATAAATTTCGGCATACTTTCCGTGCTTATTCAAAAGAGACTCTTGAGAGTAAAAGTCATACAGAGTATAGATACCCTCAGGCGTTTTATGATCCCCAGATTTGAACTTATCACCTTTGTACTTACCTGTTGCTGCTAGAAATGATTTCAGCAGGCGAGGCATTCCGTTGACGTTTTCGTAAATATAAAGTTGGTGGGTGGACTTCTCAACCACGATCACATGGTGGGCGAATTTCTCATCCATCATATAAATGTGGGATGGATAAACTTGAGATTCAGTTTGAGAGTAGCCGACAATAGATGTCAAACAAAGTACAAGTAAGATTAAATTTTTCAAATGGCCTCCAGCAAGCTTCCTTCGATTGTATTATGAGCGAAATTACTAATCAATACTCCAGGGCCTTTTCAGTGTGCAATCTTTGCCTCTTTTTCCCGAATATCGTGATCTAAGTTATCATAAAATGATACTGGGCTCATAGAGGGAGATTAAATGAGTAGTGATAAGAGTGATGAGTTTTCCCTAGAGGGACTCGAAGACTTGAACCTCGATGAAGAGGGAGAGAACACAGACTTTTCTTTATCTGATGAAGAGGAAGGCTTTGAGCTAGATTTATCTGGTGATTCAGAAGATTTCTCTTTTGCTGAAGAAGATGATGAGGTTGTTGAAAATCAGCCAGACCCCAATGAGTTTAGTTTAACTAACGTCAATATTAATCT
>CAYWMU010000311.1:0-2766 GCA_964459395.1 uncultured Bacteriovorax sp. | reverse complement strand
AAAATTGTGGCAAGCAGTGGTGTGACCTCTGAAGAAGAATTCCTTAAGGCCGCAACTAATCCTGAACTCATGAAAGAGCTCGGTATTCCTGCAGAGACTGCGGAAGGTTACCTTTTCCCTGAAACATATAACTTTGCTGCTAACTCTCCTGCCACGGCCGTTGTGAGAGGAATGGTTAATCAATTCAATAAGAAGGTAGAAGGTCTCACGTTTGACCATCCATTTTTAAATAAACATGAAGTTATTATTCTCGCTTCCATGGTTGAGAAAGAAACTGGTGCAAAATTCGAAAGAAATACCATCGCAGGTGTTTTCACAAATCGACTAAAAAAGAAGATGAGACTTCAATCTGATCCCACGACTATTTATGGAATGTGGCATAGATATGAAGGAAATATCAGAAGAAAAGATCTTCAAGAACATACTCCGTACAATACTTACCGCATACCTGCTCTTCCGATAGGTCCCATCGCGAATCCAAGTCTCGAGGCAATAAAAGCGGCCCTCGATCCAGAAAATAATAACTATTACTTTTTTGTATCTAAGAACGATGGAACACATATTTTTACCGAGACTTATAAAGAGCACGCTAAAGCCGTTGAGGACTATCAAAAAAATGCAAAGGCCAGACAAGGTAAAAGCTGGAGAGATTTAAAGCAATAACTGATTATTGGCAGTTAGCAGTTATTCTTGGATAACTGAAGTTGAAGTCATCATTCCAAAAGAAGACTCGGGAATTGGCGTAACGCTTAAGATTTTTAACCGAGAACTGAATATTATATTTCTGTGTTTGATGTTCAATCACATGAGCAAATAATTTTCCATAAGCATCGAGGGACTTCTTAACCTCTACGGCAGGAAAACTAAAGTCCATTACGAAGGCTCCACTATTCTCAACAGTATTTAACCAATCCGACAATGGTTTGAAGCAACGAGGAGAAAAGCTCAATCTCCTTTCGCCGTTATCACCTTCTAAAGAGGCCTGAAAACTTACATAAGAAACTTGATTATTAAGTTCCGTCTCTAGCTTTTGGCGAGCATCTTCAAAGACTTGCTGAGGATTGAGGAGTTTTGAAATCTCTTCATCTAGTGCTACCTGTCCCATATCTTTTAAACACTCTACTTCATTTAGAACATGTGTATCATAGATCGTTGGAGCACATGCAAAGCTCGTCCCGTGATACATGGTCTTTAATGGTGCTGATGTCAGGCCTGCTTTAATAAGATAATCAGAGATTGAAGAATTCGTTTTAGTAGAGATCATCCCCCTCACCTCTCCTCGACCATCCAGTAACGGAGCTCCTGAAGCGTTATCAGAAAGATTACAGTCGGAGACCAGAATATTTGGTGATGAGACATTATTAGCAAAAGGATTTACGTAGCTAGATTGGATATTACGACAAGTCGCTTTTTTGATAAATGAAGTTCTTTCATCCATCCTGGTGACATACCAAGAAGAGTAAGTCTCAAGATCTTTGAAACCTTTCCGAGAGAACTCCAAAGTTCTTCTATAAGACAGAGTATTACTCATCTTCAAAAAGGCGATATCATCTCTCCAGCGGACAGGATTACTTGATTTTAAATCACTGGCCCCAATAACTTTTTGACAGCCAAAGCGAAGAGTCCGGTCTGAGTTAATGATGCTACCAAAATAAATATGAACATCTTCTGAGCAATCCTGATCGGCCAGTCTTAAAAGGGAAGGAAGACAGCTTGCTGAAGTAGCGATGATGTCTCGTCCAACTAAGAATCCAGTGCAAGAACGGAGTTTACCGCGATCAATAACGTTGACGAGAGCAATGTAATTTGGACACACGGCCCCGGGCTCACAAGTGAGCTGTTGATTATTGAGTACCTGCTCCAAATCAGTTGAAATGGGCGTGGTCTCTCTTTGTGAACTCGAACTTTTATTAGACTCTTCTACTTTCTTGCCACAACAAATAATGGCAAAAAAAGACATTCCAATAAAAGATCTAACAAGAATCTTTCTGCCTAAACGTAATTGTTTCGCAAGAGCGACTCTTAGCTTTCTATTGCTTAGCAACACAACCTACTGAGTTTTGGTTATAGTCTAGCCTTTTACTCTATAGATCGCTCTTAAAGTTTGTCAATTTGCGACCTTAATTCTGGCCAAATGACAGTCAATGTTAGATTTTGGTAAAATGTGCCGATAAGTAGCAACAGTTGAGTGCTAACCTACCTCAATCTACAATGAGAGAGGTACAAGCTCATGATCTCATTTTATGAGGGGGAACTATGGATAAAAAGAAATTGGACTACTTTAAAGGCTTGCTCCTCAAGCACCGCGCCCAGATTATGTCGGTAGGCCTAGTTACTAAATCAGATGATTTACATGTCGCAGAGGAAGATAGATCTGATGAAACAGATCTGGCCTCTTCACTTATACATCAACAAATTTCATGTACTATGAGAGATCGTGAACTAGTTAAACTTCGTCTTATCAATATGGCCCTAGAGCGCATTGAAAGTGGACATTATGGACACTGTGATGAATGTGAGGAAGAGATTTCTCACAAACGCCTAGAGAATCAGCCATGGACAGATTTGTGTATCGAACACGCTGAAGAGCGAGAAAGAGAGCAGTCACAAGTTTGGAAACAAGCATAATTCCAATCCCCTCTTTGAGGGGATTTTTTTTGTCTAAATTTTAGACATCCGCTCGAGAATCACTCACCATACTTTGACTAACTCCTCAAATTTTCATCCCTCACTCTGGCAAGACAATTGCTCTCTATTATTCTCAAG
>CAYWMU010000310.1:0-2774 GCA_964459395.1 uncultured Bacteriovorax sp. | reverse complement strand
CCGAGCTTAACCATGATCCCTTTGATTCTATCAGAACCAAAAATTCGCATAAGATCATCTTCAAGAGATAAGAAGAATTTTGAAGCTCCTGGATCTCCTTGACGTCCAGAGCGTCCACGAAGCTGGTTATCAATACGACGTGATTCGTGTCTTTCTGTACCGATGATAAAGAGACCTCCGGCCTTCTTTGTTTCTTCAGTAAGCTTAATATCTGTACCACGACCGGCCATGTTGGTAGCGATGGTTACAGCACCTGGTTGACCAGCATTGATAACAATTTCAGCTTCTCGAGCGTGGTTCTTAGCATTCAGAACTTCGTGTTTAATTCCGTTCTTTGTAAGTACACTTGAAAGAAGTTCTGATGACTCAATTGAAATTGTACCAACGAGAACAGGTTGCTTTTTTTGGTGACATTCAATGATGAGTTTAGAAACGGCTTCGTATTTGGCCATTTTTGTTGCGTAAACAACATCAGGCATATCTATTCTTGCAAGAGGTAGGTTAGTAGGGATAACGACAACCTCAAGGTTGTAGATTTTCATAAATTCATCTGCTTCAGTGTCAGCAGTTCCGGTCATCCCTGATAGTTTGCCATAAAGTCTAAAGTAGTTCTGGAAAGTGATGCTTGCTAGAGTTTGGTTTTCAGACTTAACTTCGACACCTTCTTTCGCCTCAACCGCTTGGTGAAGACCATCTGACCAACGAGAACCTTCTTTTAATCGTCCGGTGAATTCATCAACGATAATGACTTTTCCGTCACGAACAACATAGTCCACTTCATTTTTAAAGAGAGTGTGGGCCTTAAGAGACTGGTTTACGTGGTGAAGAACTTCGATGTTTTTGACATCATAGAGGTTAGCAATACCTAGTATTTCTTGAACTCGAATAATACCTTCTTCTGTTAAAACAGACGAGCGGGCCTTTTCATCCACGGTATAATGAGTGTCTTTTTTTAATTGAGGGATAACTTTGTTGATTACACCGTAAAGCTTAGTATCACCTTCAGATGGACCAGAGATGAGTAGAGGAGTTCTCGCTTCATCGATAAGAATGGAGTCCACTTCATCAACAATACAGAAGTTATGCTCTCTTTGAACATAGTCATTGAGGTCAAACTTCATATTATCTCTAAGATAGTCAAAAGCAAATTCGTTGTTTGTACCGTAGGTTATATCTGCTTTATAAGCATTTTTACGATCTTCATCGTCCATATTGGCCACGATACAGCCAGTAGTAAGACCTAACCAGTTATAAAGTTGGCCCATTTCTTCTGAGTCACGAGAAGCAAGGTAGTCGTTAACTGTAACGAGATGAGCACCCTTTCCCGTAAGAGCATTAAGATAAAGAGGTAGAGTAGCGGTAAGTGTTTTACCTTCCCCTGTTTTCATCTCAGCAATTTTTCCTTGGTGGAGAACGATTCCACCCAGAATCTGAACATCGAAATGTCTCATCTTGAGAACACGTTTACTGGCCTCTCTAACTACGGCAAAAGCATCAGGGAGGAGATCATCGAGGCTCATTCCATCTTTAATTTTAGCTTTAAAAATGTCGGTCTGACTTTTGAGTTCTTCATCACTCATTGACTGATATTTTGATTCTTTAGCGTTAACTTGATCTAAAATTGGTTTTAGGGCGCGGAGGTCTCGGTCTTGTTTTGTACCAAAAAATTTGCGCATCACTGAGTTCAACATGACTTATGCCTTTTTATTCAAGGATATAATATAAGGGGTCTACTGCAATTCCATTTACTCTAACTTCATAATGAAGGTGAGGACCGGTTGAGTGTCCGGTGGTTCCAACTCCTGCTATAAGAGTTCCTCGTTTAACTCTTTGTCCTGTTTTAACATGCAAAGATTGATTATGAGCATATAGGGTTTCAATTCCATAGCCATGATCAATTTGAACAAACTTTCCAAATCCGGCCTTCTCTCCAGAGAAGGTAATTATTCCATCTGCAGAGGCAAGGATAGGAGTTCCGAAGGGAGCTCCAATATCTAATCCTTCATGCATCTTTACTCTTCCGGCCCAAGGAGACATTCGTTGACCGAAATAACTGGTAACCCATCCTTCAGTCGGAAGAATTGTAGGGGTAGAATTTAAAAATGACTCTCTATCTAAAAGGTGTTGATCAAGTTGATGAATTCTTCCTTCGATCCCATCAACAACTTCTTTCAACATAGAGTACTTATAGTCAAATTTAGCATACTCATTGGATAAGGCAAAACTGCGTCGGGCCAACTCAGACCATTGTTTAGTGAGGAGATAACTTCTTTCGAGACCCAAGTTGGCCGCAATTTTTTTATCATAAAGAGTTTTGAGCTCTTTAAACTTCTCTTCGTTTTCAACATCTTGTTTAAAATTAATTTCAAGAGAACTATTGAGATCATCAAGTGAAAACTTTTCTTTATCTTTATCCTGATCATCTCGAGACTGATACAGTGGTCCTTTACTTGAAATATCCTCAAGCCCGGTGATGACACGAAGCTTTTTCTCAAAGGTGTTTATTCGCTTAAGGTCAGATGCAATAGAATTCATCTTCATTTGGAAGAGCTGAATTTGTTCCTTAAGCTGACGGTTTTCGATGGAAAGGTGTTTATTCTCATAAACTTGTTGGAGGATCTTCCAGTAATCGAAGGCCAGTACACCGATAAGTGCCACGAGCATGACAAATAAGAAAGCAATCGACTTGAAGAGAACTGTAGGAATTCGGTATGTCTTTACGCCCTTTTCTTTTTCAGGGACGACCATAACTGTATAGTATTTATCCATGGCAA
>CAYWMU010000309.1:0-2783 GCA_964459395.1 uncultured Bacteriovorax sp. | reverse complement strand
TCACTTGGTGTGAGAATAGCAAGATGCACCCTTCATATTTTAAAAAGCCCATCTAGCGATGGGCTTTTTTTTTGCTGTTATGTCTCATTTGAGCGAAGATGATTAATCAATGTTGTTAACAAGTTTTCATTGGCGACTAATAAAGCGTCTTCTCATTTTGCTTCCTTTGTATTCTCTCATTCGTTTGGGTTTTCTTTTAACGCATGGGGATCTCTACGATTCCTTTTCAGCTCAAGAGATTGCATTCTCTTTTTTATTAGGCCTTAGATTTGATATTGCAGCTTTATGTCTTATCAATGCACCACTGCTTATTTTATCTTTTATACCTTCTCATCATCCTAGATTTCTCTCATTTGAGCGTATTCTTTTTGTCTTAATTAATGGGGCAGGGGTTATTACTTCCATTAATGATTATGAGCTTTTTAATTTTACAGGTAAAAGGCTGTCTCTTGATTTCTTCTTAATTGCTGATGATATCCTGATTCAGCTTCCACAGGTCATGCTTTATTACTGGCATTACACTATCTTTGGATTTCTTCTTCTTTGGCTTATCTATTTTCTAGATAAAAAAGCTTTCAGATTAAAAAAACATTCTTTTAATTTTCTTTCTTTTGTTGTTGTTCCCCTTATTTTGTCTGGATTATGTTTTGTTGGGATACGTGGTGGGCTTCAACGTAAATCAATAAATGTTCAGTCTGCTTTTGTTCAAGGTAGTAATGAGTTAGGTCAATTGGTGCTGACTACTCCTTATCACTTTCTTCGCACACTTAAGAGTTCAAGGGTCACGAAGCCTAAGTTTATTTCTGATAATCAAATTGGTGATTATGTTTCACGAGGTAAGTTAGACTTCCAAAAAGAGAAAAAACATAAGAATGTGATTCTCATTGTGCTTGAAAGCTTTTCTCTTGAGTACATGGAAGAGGGATATACTCCTTTCTTAAGTGAGCTTGCGAGTAAATCTTTATTTTTTGACCGACACCTTGCTAATGGGAGAAAGTCTATTGAGGCGCTTCCTTCACTTCTCTGTTCGATTCCTTCGCTTTTAAACGAACCTTTTCCTAAGTCTACCTTTCAAGGAAATAGGTTTGCTTGTTTCCCTGAAATTCTTAAATCCCATGGATACACTAATTATTTTTTTCATGCTGGTGGAAGAGGGACCATGGGGTTTGATGCTTTTACTCGCTCTCATGGTTTTGATAAGTACTTTGCGATGGAGGATTATCCCAATAAAAAAGACTTCGACGGGTCTTGGGGGATTTATGATGGGCCATACTTAAAATATACAGTAGATGAAATTTCTAAGATGACTCCTCCATTTCTTGCAGGAATTTTCACTCTAAGCTCTCACCAGCCCTATTCAATTCCTCCTGAGTTTGCAGGGAAATTTAATAAAGGCACACTTGAAATTCATGAAAGTATTGGCTACGCGGATTGGGCACTGAAGGAATTTTTTGAGTATGCTCAGACCCAAGAATGGTATCGAGACACGCTTTTTATCCTAACTTCGGACCATACTTCAAAGCTTGGAAGTAAGAAGTATCTTAATCTTATTGGCCACTATCGAGTTCCTTTAATCCTCTTTTCCCCAAGTCATCAGTTCGAAAATATTGATCCTCATTTAGTTACACAACATTCGGATATTCCGCATACGGTTCTTGATTATTTGGGCATGGATGCTGATGGTATGTCCCTTATGGGGCGCTCTGTTTTAAGTGAGAACTTTCGCGGTGCTTTTAATTTTGTAGGTGGAAATCGTTATGTCCTCGTTAGAGAGAATGATTTCTTAAGTCTCTTTGCTGACGGTAAGGTTTATCGCCAGAGTTTTGATTGGGAGACAGGGGAAATTGGGGAGACTGAAGAGTCAAATGACATGACACTTAGCGCGTATATTCAATATTTTTTCAATTCTCTTATCTCTAATTCCTTCGAACTTAAATAGTCCAAGTTGTTTAAATCCCACGACTACGTTAAACTAAATCGTTATTTTCCCTCTTAGAATTGGTGGTTTCATGCATCCTCTTTCAAGTCACATTGATACAAATTCAAGCGAATTTAAAAGTAATGTTGAATTTCATAAATCCCTAGCTGAAGACCTCAGGGCCAGACTTGAGCGTGTTTCTTTAGGTGGCGGGGAAGAAGCCGTCGCTAAACATAAAAAAAGAAATAAGTTTTTGGCCCGTGAAAGAATTGAGAAGATTCTTGATCCAGGTTCTCCTTTCCTTGAACTCTCTGCACTCGCAGCTGATGGAGTATATGAAGAAGATGTGCCGAGTGCAGGTGTTGTCACAGGAATTGGTTTAGTTCATGGTGTAGAGTGTATGTTTGTGGCCAACGATGCAACAGTTAAGGGTGGGACATACTTTCCATTAACCGTAAAAAAACATCTGCGTGCTCAAGAGATCGCACTTGAGAATCGTCTCCCATGTATTTACATCGTTGACTCCGGTGGGGCTTTTCTTCCGAAGCAAGATGAAGTTTTTCCAGATAAAGAACACTTTGGTCGAATCTTTTTTAATCAAGCTAATATGAGTGCCGTTGGTATTCCACAGATTGCCATTGTTTGTGGATCTTGTACGGCAGGTGGTGCTTATGTGCCGGCCATGAGTGATGAAACGATCATTGTTAAAGATAATGGAACAATCTTTTTAGGTGGGCCACCTCTTGTTAAGGCCGCAACTGGCGAAGAAGTTACAGCAGAAGATCTTGGGGGAGCAGTCGTGCACACTTCAAAATCAGGGGTTGCTGATCACTTTGCTGAGAGTGAAGAAGAGGGTCTAGAGATG
>CAYWMU010000308.1:0-2815 GCA_964459395.1 uncultured Bacteriovorax sp. | reverse complement strand
TACATTGAAACATGCCTGCCCGAAAAGGGAGGCCTGCTGGTCGCCGGCTACGCCTCCTACCGGTATCTCCCGGCCGAATATCTCTTTTTTGGTATTTATTCTTGAGACTTTCTTGAAGAGGATTGCTTCCCAATTACGTTTGATTTAAACGACCTATACGCAGAATCAGATAGAATATTCAATTCTCCTGCTTCACTCAACATCAGACAGATAGAATGCCCCGTCCACCTTACATTCTTATCGCCTAACATAATTATTCTATTCTTGAATAACTGATAAAGGATATGTTGCTTTTCCGGATATGCTTCGATTTGTATTACCTTTGATAAATTCTTGACTTGGCGACTCAAGACGGTACTAAAAAATTCATCCGTTGAACACCCACCAATATTAATTTTATCGCCATGCTGAATAATCCACTGCGTTATTCCATAAAAGAAATTATCGTCTAAAAGCTCTCCCTGCTCATTTCCCATCAATAAAAATAGTTGATATATCGAAGCATGTGTAATGAGAATCTCGGAAGCTGAAAGTAGAGAATTTATTTGACCTTTCGAATGTGAAGCGGCCAAAGTCTGAACGTCTACACAAATTCTTTGACCCTCTAAATAAGCTGTATCAGGGAATCTATCGATGAACACCAATGCAGTGCTTATATCAGCTTCATATTGTTCGATATCAATATTACCGTAATCTATGTTGGTATTGTCCTTCTTAAATTTTTGTCTATAAATTTTGTATATCAATGAATTGTCAAGTTGGGGAGGTTGAAATCCAGCCTTATACTCTACAATTGCTCTCTCAGCGTCCTCGAACCGTAGTGACAATATTAAATACTCGATGATTGCAATCTTTTCGCAACTAACATCCATTTTCCATTCGAGACTATTGATTATCTCATTAGCATATAGATTAGTGTCGTCTAAACAAAAAATCCTTTGAGCCAAATCCAGTCTTAGCGTGTTTAAGAGACTATGTGGTATTATTTGTCCTGATGTGTTTAGTAATATATATGCTGCTTCAAGATTCAAAACATCATTAAGTAATGTATAAAATAGTGATGAATAAAAAGAAGGCGGATTCGGTTCAATTAGATGCACATGATTGGTCTGGATGTCATTATATGCTGCCATTAAACAATTCAGCTTTTTATGTCGCCTGTAAAATGCAAACAATTCATTCCAAGCGAATATTACGTTATATTTCTTTGTTAGTTCGACATAGAGCTCTTCTGCAAGCGAGGGATTTTCAATCTCTAAAAGCAAAGCGGCAAAAAGCGCTTTGTCGAATGGATTAGAAGTCGAATCAAACCTAGCGATTCTATTTTTAAATTCTTTGAATCTTTTAGCGTTGAACAAGGCAAATAAATACTCTTTCTGCTTATCATAATCGTTCCAATAGCTATCGTCAATTCTTCCTTTCATTGACTGCAAATATGAATCAAAATCGCTTTTAAACAAAGTTTTAAATTCTAAAACTCTTCTCCTCTTATCTGTGTCAAGTTGTTCTAAAGTTGTAGTGTTATATCTGCCTAACATTATCTCGAATTTTGCTAAAGCAAAAAGTCTATTCGTACAATCGACTGGTGTAGAAATATATTTTTTTAGTCTAGCATGCCACTCTATGTACTCCATAGGCAATTTCAGTAATTCCAAGACTTCTAAATACGAAACGGCTATTCTCTGATAGCATCGATTGATACTATCTACACTTTCAGCCATTGCGTCTTCAAAATATTTTCGTGCAGTCGTTAATTCTAAAATAGATGGGTAATGATTTTGTTCAAGAGAAAATTTTGTTTTTTGCAAATAGCAGAAACCCAGATCTTCGAGCAATTCCACATCTGGTGATAATTTGTATGCCAAAAGAAGATATTCTTCTGCATCAGTTACATAATTCACTTCAGATAGTCCCATTTCACCAATAATTTGATAGACATTTGATTTTTCACCATCCGATATTTCTCCCTTGATGTTTCCTTGCTCATCAATAAATTCTCTGATTGCAATTTCATAGTCGCCTAGTAATCCGAGCTTGAATTTCGCACACCAAGAGTACAATTCAAGATTGAATGCTTCAGGTCTTTCTCGTTTGCATTTATTCAACACTTCCAACGCCTTTTCATATCTACCAGAATTTAAGTAGTTATAACCGAGGCTAACCATGAGCCGATATTTTGTACTTGTGGAAGAACATTCTTCGATATTTTTTTCGAACCTAGATACCGCCTCATTATCATCACGAATGAAGGCATCTCTGAGCCTTGAATTAAGAAGATAACCTGAAAACTTTGAGGGAAGCTGTTTTCCACCTGTCTGAATTTCCAACTCATGAAATCTGCTAATACCTTTCTCAACAGTTGCGGACACTTTGAACAACTGATAAGCTTCTTCAAATTGATTTGCTAATTCAGGTTCCACGAGGGGACCAATTTCAGAATAGATTTTGGAAACATATCGTTTGACGATACTTCTTCTTGTAAAATTTTCAGAATCAGCATCATGTTTGTAGAATTGAAATGAAAAGAACGGCAGAACTTTTTCAAGCTCTTTTCTTTCATTATCATCAGAAAACTCTACTAACGCATAATGCTTGGCGGATAATAATCCTAAGCTGTTAATTAGATTTTTTACATAATAACTATCTTTGAATGAAAATCCTAAAAATAACAACCTGACTGATTTGGACATGTTTGTAAACAGTTGCTTGAAATGTTCCTCTTGATATTGTTTCTCATAACTTGCTCTTGAAAGGACAAGGGTTTCTGGTCTGTTATACATTCCATGTAAAGCCAAACACCATGATGTATCCACTA
>CAYWMU010000307.1:0-2818 GCA_964459395.1 uncultured Bacteriovorax sp. | reverse complement strand
CCAAATAATGCCATTGTTTGCAAATGCCTTGCTCTTGATTTGTAAAATGGCTCTGTATTGCTTGGATCAAAAGAAATAATTTCATTTTTTGATTCATTTATAAGTTTTTTAGCTAATGAGAGGTTTTCTCTGGCTAAATGAATGTAAGTATTTTGTGAGTTAATTTGATGGGTAGACATGTTTACATTTTTTTATTTCAACTTTGTTATCTTCTAATTTCGACTTCTTTTGCAGCCTGACGATAGGCACAAAAGTCACATTCATCACTACATTCTGGGATTGTGTCACTTTGTAAGCATTGATGAATTTCCTTGATAGTTTTTTCTACCCATTCATCAGTTCCATCATAGCCGATCAAAGTCACATCAAATTCTAGTTTTGCATCAAATGCCTTTTTGTCAGTATTGCCATTGCAGTACACAAAATAGCCAGTATTGCTGACTTTGTAGCCATTCTGCCTGAGTAGCCACTGGTACACTTCCATTTGTCGTTTATATCCCTCATGCCAGTCCTGATCCAATGCGACGATCTCATCAGCTTTGCTAGTTGATTTGTAGTCAACCACAATATATTCATCTTTTGAGTTGATCCACAGATCGTCAATAGCCCCGAATATCTTCAGATTTGTTGGTTCATGCAAATACTGCACTCCCACAAAATTCTCCCTCCACTCGTCTAACTGTTCATGGGCAACAGGCCGAGCGTCTACGCCATATTTTTCTATCAAAGGATGATTTGTACCATTGGCACGATGAACATCAAATTCCTGCTTTAAGAGTTTATCCACTGCACTATTGAGAGCAAAGGGAAAGCCAGGGGGTTGGGCTACACCAAGCCTTCTATCCATGTAAAAGCATCGAGGACAATTTAGAAATTGATCTATCTTTGATCTACTCAGATTGAATGGTTGATCTGATTGAGGATCATACAAATTTCTTGTTCTCTTGGCGTTGTAGTATTTTGACATTAATTTAGTTTGATTTGACTTTTTCTTCAATGATTTTTTGCATCACTTTTAAGTCATCTTCGTTAAACATTCTAAACCTAACAGATTGATAAGCATTGTCTCTAACCAATACTGAATCAGGCTTTGACAGTTTTTGGCGAAGTTCTTGTACCACGTCAGGCGTTGATGATCCCAATTCTCCATAAACCCAATGTCCTGCAAAATAGTAGAAAAGGATCAAGACGTCATCCTTTTTCAAGCTATGGTGTGAACCTGATCCACCTTTTTGGATATATACCTCATTGTCAGTAAAAGTTTCTGCTACCCATTCAGGAATTGCTTTTACTGCAAATTTAACAAACTCACTTTTAACTCTTTCTATGGTTTCTTCATCTGTTTCTGGAAGTTTAATTCCTTTCTCCTGGATTTTTTCTATATTTCCATCAGACATAGCTTTAGTTGTCGCTTTCAATATTTGAGAAAACCACTCTAGTGATGCCTCGCCATCACGCTGTAAGACTCTGTCTATCTCTCTATTGTGTTTTACTGCATTTCGAAAATCTTTATATGCAATAAACCTTTTTTCGATTTCGAATTTTGATCGGAATACTTTTTCAAAGCTACTCCAGTTTTTCAGAATGATATTTGAGTAATCCATGATTTCGCAGAACTCTAATTTATCTTGATTTGTTAATTCCTCCCAACTTCTCGAAGGGTTTTTTCTAAGATACTGATCGATTTTCTTTTTAGTATTGTCTTGGACATCAGAAGGTATTGCCGCTTCCCAATATTTTTCTCCCTTTTCTTCATATAAAACTGCGTGGATTAATGTTCTTAGTTGTGTTTCGATTTCATCGATGGCTTTATTTGCGTTACTTCCTGCTACTTGCAAAATTTTTGAGCCAACAAGACGTTCAAATTCATCAAAAATTTCTTGTGATCTTGATTGAATAAATTCCTTGTAGTCATTGTTTCGAATTGCATCATTGAAAGGGATAAGCTGTGCATCTAGGGCATCCCTAAAGTCAGAGTTTTCACTAGCATATTCTTGAAAATAATCGCTTGGTGCTTTTCTGCGTATTTCTTTATTTAGCTCGGCGGGGATGAAACAGAAATTGGCAAGTAAATATTCACCAGGAGTCTTGTTCATCTTCAAATAGTGGCGTGGGAATATATGATGTTTCTCAGGACTATTGAATTCAGCACAAATGTTTCTATCCAAGGCAAAAGCATGATTTGTTTTGAAATGGCGAGGCTGTCTTAATGCAAGCATACAGAAAAAGGCATTTCTAATGGCAGACTTCGTGCTGATTCTGCTTTTTGCGATTTTATCTTTATCCAGAGTAATGGGATAGCTAATTTTTACATCATCTCCCTTAGCTAATCGATCAAACAATTCTCGTCTATCTTCTTCCATTCTTGTTTCTCGGGAAGTAGCATAACGCTCACTTAATGCAGATTGCCAGAACCACTCATGAACCTTTTCTGTTGAATGTTTGTCCAATGATCTCCCTGGAATTTTGAAGTATAAATAAGCCAATAGTGAGATCATCGAGGGATAAGGTACAAACTCATATATTTTTGCCCCGAGGTTGTTTGAGAGGAAATCTACTGCAAGTTTGATTGAGTTAGCAATTTCTTCCCAATTTTCCTTTAATTCTTCCTTACTTAGTTGGAGTTGATAGGATTTTCTACAATAGCCTTTGATAATAAGTGAGGCTGCATGAACAACAACTTCAGGCGGAACTTTTCCAAATCCCTTATCTTCCAAGTACTTTGCTAATTTAAGATATTCAACCTTTAAGTCGAAATCTTCACCCCAAGTACTCGCAACTACGAGATCAAATATCGATAATCGTTTACCACCCTGAT
>CAYWMU010000306.1:0-2844 GCA_964459395.1 uncultured Bacteriovorax sp. | reverse complement strand
AAATACACTAAAGTCAAAATCAAAAATTTCATTAATTGCAACTCCTACTAGAGCCCCCACAACAAGAGCAGTAAGAATTTCTTCCCCTGTTGGATCTAAAGAGTTTATCGGATTATTTGCGACATAAGCATATTTTGTATTAATGGTATCAGGAGAACTTACTTTCCCAGGATGCGGATCTTCTGTAAGAAACCGGCCTAGAGCAGGGTCATAATATCTCGCCCTGTAGTAGTATAGCCCACTCTCAGAATCATACTCCCTATTCGTATAAGTAAACGGCGACTTGATATCAGGACTTTCTGTATTATCAATTCCCCATTCTCAATCTTAAAAATCTTAACAAAACTTAAGTACGGACTCTTTTCTTTACCCAGTTATTAAGTTTATTTTGGAAATTAAATTCAATATTCACCTATATGAATCAATTCCAAATCCTAACAAGTAGAAATCCTTTCAATTCTTATGTGGCCCTCATCATTTGAATGAGGGCAAAGAAAAGAAGCCAAATAAGGAACGCTATTCCTGTCGTACTCGCTGCTAAAAGATATTTCAAATTTGATTCTTTATACTTGATCATTAGAAAGATATTTACATAGGCACTACCCACCCCTAGACCGCCCCCAATCGCTCCTCCTATTACAAGAAGTCCGAGCGGAAGCACCACAAGAATTTTTTCAAAAAAATTTAATCTTCCTAGGGGATAAAACACTTCACTATCAATCTTCACAGAGGGAAGATTGACAAAATTGCTTATGAGATAAATTTCTCGATCTTTATAAGAGTCATCTTTAATAACGGCCTTTCTCTTGGAAAAAGATACCACTTCACCATTAAGCAATAATATGGGTCCCTTAAAAACAGAACTCATTTCTAGAGTTAGAACATTGTTTTGAAAATCAGGAGAACTCACTCTAAAGATAGTCATGCAAATGCCTTTCGTTTATTTGAAGATCTATTTTAATATGAAACAGAGGAATTCAATCTAAAGATAACTGGATTTCAACGAAGTTGCTTATCTTTTGAATTCTAGTGACTTAGGAAGACATTCCCCGCCTTGAGTGAGGCAGAACCAACTTTGAACTTACCCTGTGATTCTCATCACTGGCCATAAATAATTGAAGTAGCTATTAAAATATTAAAAAAGAAGAAAACTATAAGAGCAAACCAAATAACTGATTTGGTGAAAAAGGGAACCTGTAAAAAATCCTTGCGAAAGATACGACCTACGAGAGCACTTATAATCGATGTGACAAATAAGGCAAAAGTTAAAACATTATCAGAGACCTGATTTCCTTCAGAATAAAAGGGGTACATTACAAACAAAGAGAATAGAAGTGTGACTAACATTGCCTTAGTCATCTTATAGAAACTGTCCCGTAAAATTCTTAGATCCTTGAAGCTATAGGTCGTAGCAATTTCATATGATTTATCAATCTTTTCATCAATAACCTTACATATAAAAAAATATCCAAGAGCAAACTCTATCAAAATAAAAATCACTGAAGAAACTTTAAGAGAAAATGAAAAACTAGACAAAGACACTGGTAGAATAACTGGAAACAACAAGGCCAATATTATAATGATCCAAGTAAGCTGAGACTTTTTAATTCCATTAACGTAATCCACTTGACTAGGAGCCTCTCGAACTTGACCCGTTTTGAATAGAAGCCAGTCATAGATTTCATAAAACTCCTCAAGCGAAAGTCCTGCAGAATTAAGTGAAACAAAGGGTCTGTTTTTAGAATTGATCACAATATAATGTCCATACCTATCTTCACGTTCATAAACTTTTAAAATATCGCTATAAACTAACCATGGAATGCGTCTCCCTTTAAATATCGAAGAGAGTTCAAGTCCATCTTCTGTGAAAGAAAGTTCATCTTTCTGTACGAAGTACCTAAAAACAAAAAATGCACACAATACAATCAATTGAAATAACACTAACTCTAAGAATGATGAAATGTCTGAACGAAAAAAAAGAACGGCAGTAACAAGAAGGATACAGACTATTATAGCAAGGGATCTTGCATTGCAGAGATTAAATCTAAACTTATAAATCTTAGGAAAAGTCTTTAAAGCTGGACTCATAATTATCCCTATCAATTATACATATCTACTAACAATTCTATCCAAGTGCTTCCTGGTACATATTTCACTTTATCTCCTAAGACGTAGTTTAAACATCAAAAAGTCCTCCTGTAATGTGCAGAGATAAAATAATTAAAACAAAAAAGATCATTCAGCAGACATCTTCCTTTGAGGTCCTAACTTTTTAATCCTTTTCATTATTTCTATGGCGATACTCATCATATAATTGAAAGATATCTAGGGATCCTTCTGTTCGCTTTCACTAGAAAAAGAATTAAAGGATATAATAAAAATTAATACTGTAATGAAAGATAGTTTAGGCATACAGACTATTATCTAGCCCATCAGCATTTGAAGAAACTTAAGATTTCACATTATATTCTCAAGAGGAAAATAATCTTCTAAAACCTTAGATTTTCAACTTTAGCAGCTATGCCAGAATTACCTCGCTGGCTTCGGCTAGCATGGACTCAAAATCAGTGTTAAAATAGTCTAATTATTAAGAGGTTATAAGCAATGCCCGAACTCCCCGATGGAGTCGGGGCATAATGAGAGAATTCAGAATTATTAATAACTTAGAGGTATAAACAAGGCTGTCCGCGATTCTTTCTTTTCATTTCTGTTCATTTTATTTCATGAATACTTCATTTTATTTCACTTCAATGTATTCAAGAAAATCTTTATCTGCTTTAAACGAAATAATAGAATGCTGTCTAATCGTATGCATCGGTATGGTGTGAGAACAGTCAAAGTTTG
>CAYWMU010000305.1:0-2849 GCA_964459395.1 uncultured Bacteriovorax sp. | reverse complement strand
CTATTGCCTATACATACTTTCAAAAGATGGTAAGTTCAAAACGACGCACCACTATTGTGAAGCTACTCTTGTTTGGAGTTATTAGCCTTATACTATTAGCAGTTTTACTCAACTACGTGTATCTCCATACAAGATTTGCGACAAGTGGCTTAGACAGCAGTGGAAGAAATGAAATTGTGGCAAATTTTTTCCATGTATATACGTGGAAATCAATTATCGTTGGCGTTCCAGTTGAACAGGTATTACCATTCTCCAATCTCCATAACTCTTACCTGCAAGTTTTGGGACAATCAGGGATTATAGGGTGGATTACACTCGGTCTGTGTTCTTGGGTATTATGGTTGTTACTTTCTTCAAAGCATTATATCGCTACAGGTTTTTTTATTCTTCTGGCGGTTTATTCCTTGGTAGAATATTTTATGTTTTTGTATATAGGAGATCTCGTGTTGTTCCCACTTATAGTTTATGCGTACCACAACAAAATTAATGGGAGCAAGAAAAAACTATGAACTACACTTTAAGTTCTGAAATAAAAACTATACAAACAAGTTCATAAAAACTTATCAGCCATGCAAAAGCCCTTTTGTATCTTCAAGTAATACTCGACTTAGTAGGACTTCCTTGTATGGCTAGAACGTGGTACGTTTGAGCTACATTCGAGGGACTCATGAAGAAAGAAACTGTATTGTTAATAGTTACCTCATTGCGCATAGGCGGTCAGGAACGAGTTGCAATTGAGACTGCCAAAGCATTATCTTCCATGTACCACGTCGAGATCATTGCGTTTTTTCAAGATGAGGATGAGTTTGAGGCTCCTGTGCCGGTCTATTATTTGGGAGTAAATCGTTCTAACACCCACCTTTCAAAAATCCTTGGTCAATTTAAACGAATTTGGAAGTTGGCTAAGATCCGTAGGAAGAAGAAAGCTACCTACGTATATTCATTCGGAAGTTCAACCAATATCACCAATGCATTTTCTGGATTATTTTCTTGTGGTTTGACCATCTCATCGATTCATGAATTTACCACCGTCCGAAAACATCTATTGGATGGGTTTGTGTATCATCACTCAGATGCTGTAGTTTGTATCTCCAAAGCGATGAAAACAACATTAGATTCTATGTATCCAAACCTTACCAACACAACGGTAATCTACAATGGGTATGATATTGATGAAATTATTGAAAAATCAAATCTGCCACTACCTTCATCAACCCCGAGTTATCAATTTGCCTCGATGGGAAGATTTGAACCAGTAAAAGGCTTTGATCGTCTTATAAAAGCGTTTGCGTTGGTGGTACAAGAACTTCCTGACGTATCCTTAGCCTTGATCGGAAGTGGGTCAATGGAACACGATCTTCAACAACTCGTATTATCTCTTGGAGTTCAGGATTCTGTACGATTTTTGGGAATGCATAAAAACCCATTTCCTTATCTTAAAAATGCAGAGATATTCGTAGTATCTTCTCGTAATGAAGGGTTTTCAAATGTGTTAGTTGAAGCTTTGAGTTGTCGTTTGGGGGCGATATCTATCGATTGTAAAGTAGGTCCAAGGGAGATTCTTAGCCAAACATATAACGAGTTACCAATTAAAGGCATACAGCCTGCGACCTACGGCATTCTATGTGAAGAGAGTGCAAATGAGGAGCAAAACATTAGCTTACTATCAAAAGCTATGATAAACCTATATAACGATAAAAAACTCTTGCTAGAATATCAGAAGAAAGGTAGGGAAAGGGCCAAAAATTTCTCCCTTGAAGTTTCTAGCCAGAATATTATCAGTCTTTTCAATAGAATCAGATAAAACCATATAGGTGTATAGAAATGAAAAGGAATAGTCGTATAAAAATTTAATAGGATATTTGCTCAGGCAGAATGGGGTTGGATTATGGCTAAGAGTTACATTGCCATATTAATTAACTGGGTGCAAAATATATATTGAGATTTGGTTTTAAGCTACATGTGAGGGGCGAATGACAACGGTATCAACTATCGATGAAGCACAAAAAAAACGTAATGTACTCATTGTGTCTTTGGACTATATAGCTGTTCCAACATCCAATGGGGTAATTGGATTAAACCTAGCACGCTCACTGCTTAGCCGAGGTGATTCAGTCTGGATGATGACCAACTGGAATCGAGGGCAAGTAGCCATTGAGCAAAGAGAAGGCTTTGAGATCCATCGGGTGAAATACGATTATTATGGACAGTTCATTAAGAATAAAAACTTGCAGAGTTTGTTTTTCAATTTTATCGGATTGCTCCATATATTTGTTTATCCCCTCTCTTCCTTCTGGTCTCTCCATGTGCAAAAGAAGAAAATAAAAAAACTTATTAAAAAACATGACATCTCTTTGCTGATTGCTTTGCATAACCCTTTTTTAGGAGGACCAAGTGCTGTTTCAGCTAAGAAGATATTTGGAGATAAGATCAAAACGGTATTGTATGATCTCGACTCATATACCAATAAAATGAGTGGCCGCTTCTTAAGCCAAAAGCAAAAATTTACATTGATGCAACGCTGGGAACGCAAAGTGTTTAACTCCGTCGATGCAATCATTGTGATGAATAATCATGAAAAACACTACGAGCAAAGCCGGTTTGATATCTATCGGCATAAAATGGGAATGGCAAGCTTTCCTATGCTCTCAGTTCTTCCCGAACAAGAAAAAAAGAAACATGCTGATTCGATTCATTGCTACTTTGCCGGAACGCTTGATCTGGGTTATCGAAACCCGAAGCCAGTGTTGGAAGTGGTTACTCTTTTGGAAGAAACATTCCTACATATATATGGACGCATTGAGAACACCGAAGAGCTCATAAAGAGATATCATCAACAATCAAACAAT
>CAYWMU010000304.1:0-2853 GCA_964459395.1 uncultured Bacteriovorax sp. | reverse complement strand
ATTCCTACGACGTCGAGTAGATAAGCTGGTCCCATTGGCCAACCGAACTTTTCCATGACTTTATCAATACGAGTAAAGTCCACACCATCTTCAATTAAGTGAACAAAACCTTTAAAGTAAGGGAAGAGAATTCTATTGACGAGAAATCCTGCGCAATCATTAACGACAATTGGAGTTTTTCCAATTTGATTGGCGTAGGCCACTGCACGAGCAACAGTTTCATCACTAGTTTTTTCACCTCGAATAATTTCAACCAGTGGCATGACATGAACCGGGTTGAAAAAGTGCATACCGCAGAATTTATCAGGTCGTTTCAAATCCTTTGCAAGGCTCGTGATAGAAATAGTGGAAGTGTTAGAAGCAAGAATTGTATTCTCGTCCACAAGGGATTCCACTTCTGCTAGAACGGCTTTCTTTACTTTCTCATTTTCAACAACGGCTTCGACGACAAAGTCTGTTGTTTTAAAATCAGCGTATGAAAGAGTTGGAGAAATCGAGGCGATAACTTTTGCCATCTGATCTGGCTTAATTTTTTTACGTTCAAGCTGTTTATTCAAAAGTTTAGTCGCTTCACTCATTCCAAGTTCAAGTTGTTCAGTTTTAATATCTTTCATTAAAACAGGCACACCTTTACTTGCAGATTGATAGGAGATTCCTCCTCCCATGATACCAGCACCTAGAACAGCTCCGCGTTTTGTAGGAGCAGTATTTTTAGTTATTGATTTACTTTCTTTCTTTAGGTACTGATCACCTAAGAAAACTTGAACAAGACATTCCGCAACTTTAGTTTTTGCACATTCAGCAAAAGTCGCAGCTTCAATTTTTAAAGCTTCATCACGATTAAGTTTGGCATGTTTTTGAATTGTCTCTACGGCCTTAACAGGAGCAGGGTAGTGAGGTCCGGCCATTCCTGCAACCATACCTTTGGCTCCTTCAAAACTCATCATGCCTTCGATCTTATCGAGACGTAAAGGAGACTTCTTCTCTGCTACTCTGGCCTTCCAATCAAGCTCGCCTGCATTGGCACGATTAATGAGATTAATCCCTGCTTGTAAAAGATCTTTTTCTTCAACAATCCCATCAATAGCACCTAGCTTTAAACAGACTTCAGCTCTATTGTGCTTACCACTTGTGATCCATTCAATGGCGTGATCTGCTCCAATTAGGCGTGGAAGACGAACAGTTCCACCCCAGCCAGGGATGATTCCAAGTTTAGTTTCAGGAAGTCCCATGGTTGCTGCAGGAGCTCCTAGGCGGTAGTCCATCAGAAGGGGAAGTTCACATCCTCCACCAAGAGCGAAGCCATTGATAAGTGCTACTTTAGGAAAAGGAAGGTCTTCGTAGCCGTTGAAAACATCATCTATTTCTAAAAGCCATTTGGTCATTTCTTCTTGAGACTTTTTGAAGTGATCTAAAAACTCAGTGACATCGGCCCCGAAAATAAAACCAGATGATTTACCTGAAGAAATAATGAGACCTTTAATATTTGATTGCTTCTTGATGACATCAAGCATTTCTTTAAAGTCGTTAAGGGATGTTTCCCCAAGAACGTTAGTGGATTGATTTTGAAGATCGAAAATCCCGTGGAGAATATCTCCTTCAAGTTTTTCAAGGCGGAATGCCTGTCCTGAATACAACATGAATAACTCCTTATAGCAGTAACTATACTTTTATAATTTTTTTAATTTCTTCTTTAATATCTTGAGGTTTATCTTGTGGAGAAAATCTTCTAATTTCCTTTTCGTGTGGAAACACTAAAAACTTAGTGAAATTCCACTTTATAAATTCAGTTCCGAGAACTCCTGGAGCCTTCTTTTTTAGATATTTAAAAAGCTCACTGGCATTTTCGCCATTAACATCGACTTTGGAGTGAAGAGGAAAGGAGACATCATAGGTGAGAGAGCAAAAGTTTTTTATTTCATTCTCATCGCCTGGTTCTTGAGCACCAAATTGATTACAAGGAAAACCGAGGACTACTACTTGATCTCCGAACTCTCGGTAGAGTTCTTCTAGTCCTTCATATTGAGGGGTAAATCCGCACTTGCTCGCCACATTCACGATGAGCATGTATTTATTCTCATAGGATTTGAGGGTGGCGCTTTTGCCATCAATACCAATGACAGGAATGTCATAAATACTTTCTTTCATAGTTTCTCCTTAACTGATAAAGTTTAGCCTCTGAGAACAAATTTGGGTATTAAAGAAAGTTTGAGTAAATTACTATGAGTCAACGTCGTGCATCCAATGGTAAAAGATGTGAAGTCTGCCGAGTGAACGAAGGGTTTTGTGTCTGCAAACACATTAAACCTTTTAAGATTGAAACTAATGTGTCTCTGGTGGTTCATGTAAGAGAACTAAAGCTCACATCTAATACGGCACAATTCGCTCAGAAGATGCTTCCCAGTAATGCAGAAATATTTATCCGAGGCCGCGTTCATGAAGAGTTTACTGCCGCTCCAATTTTAGAGAAAGCTGGTAGGCCTCTTTTTTTATATCCTCATGATGATGCAGAAGAATTAAATGATGACTTTAAGTCAAGGTTCCCTGGTCCTTATCATCTCATCATTCCTGATGGTAACTGGAGTCAGGCCAGAAAGGTAAGATCACGGGAAGATGGTTTTAAAGACTTAATGGCCGTTAAACTTCCACAGGGTATAACTTCTGAATACGGTTTACGAAAGGCCCTTCATCCAGAGTGGGTTTCTACTTACGAAGCTATGACCTGGGCCTTACATGCTCTTGAAGGTGGGGATATTAAAGAAAGGCTTATGACTTTTTTTAGGGCATGGGTGAATCAGACGCAGAAATTAAGAAGGGGAGAATTTGATCTCCCCATTGAGTGAGTGTAAAACC
>CAYWMU010000303.1:0-2873 GCA_964459395.1 uncultured Bacteriovorax sp. | reverse complement strand
TTCCATGACTATCTTCCATAATCACTGAAGAGTATTCACGGCAAAATTGATCTTCCTGCTTCTTATCAGTGAACTTTAGCCATCTAACTCCTTCCCAAGGGACAGATTCATAGTTGGCCGGCACAGAGTACTCATCTTCAAGACGGTACTTCACAACTTCAAATTGGAGTGCACCAACTGCGCCTAGAAGCTTTTCATTAGTCGTTCTGCGAATAAAAAGCTGGGTAGCTCCTTCTTCTGAAAGTTGAGCTAGACCTTTTTCAAGGTGCTTTGCTTTCATAGGATCTTTTGCAGTCACTCTGATAAAGAGTTCAGGAGCAAATGATGGGATACCCGTATAACGAATTTTTTTCTTACCCATAGTGAAGGTATCACCAATGGCATACTTTCCTGTATCGTATAGACCGATAATATCTCCAGGATAAGCTTCCTCTACAATATCGCGATCTCGGGCCTGGAAAATAAGGGGAGTAGCGATCTTAATCTCTTTACCACTTCGAACGTGATAGATTTTATCATTGCGATTAAATTTTCCTGAGCAGACTCGAAGGAATGAAATTCTATCTCGGTGCTTAGGATCCATATTGGCCTGGATTTTAAAAATAAACCCAGTGAATTCTTTGTCTGTTGTTTCGATGAAAACTTCTTCTGCCGTATTGTCAAAAGGAGGAAGCACAGCTTTTCTTCCTTTGGGAGTAGGAGCAACTTCAGTAATCTTATCTAAGAGTTCCTTTACTCCAAAATTTTGAAGGGCAGAACCAAAGAATACCGGAGTTTGAATTCCGCTTAAATATTCATCAACACTAAACTCTGGAATAAGAGTCTCCACCATTTCTAAATCTTCTTTTAGCTTTGTGAGAAGATGAGGAGGAATAAAAGACGTCACTTGGGGAGCATCTAAATCACTTCCATCAATAAGAGTCGGAGAAAAAGGATTCTCAGCATCTTTATAGCTCATGATCTGCTTAGTACGAAGATCATAAACACCCTTAAATTCGACTCCTGAACCAATTGGCCAAGTCATCGGGATACATTGAATTTTGAGAATAGATTCAACGTTATCAAGAAGTTCAAAAGGATCCATCGTATCGCGGTCAAACTTATTCATAAAAGTTACAATGGGAGTATCGCGCATTCGGCACACTTCCATGAGCTTAATTGTTTGAGTCTCAACCCCTTTAGCTGAGTCAATCATCATCAGCACTGATTCAACAGCTGTGAGAGTTCGATAAGTATCTTCAGAGAAGTCTTTGTGCCCCGGAGTATCGAGAAGGTGAAGAGCGCGATTGTTATATTCAAAACTCATCACTGATGAAGTGATCGAGATCCCACGCTGTTTCTCAAGCTCCATCCAGTCAGATTTCGCATAATCACCAGATTTCGATTTAACCATCCCTGCTTCTCGTACCACTCCACCAAACCAAAGGAGTTTTTCAGTCATTGTAGTTTTACCGGCATCCGGGTGAGAGATAATAGCAAAAGTGCAGCGAGGGAGAATGGTGGTCATAAAATTTCCAAAAAATCAAAAAGTTAAGTCTCTAAATGGTTTATATTATAAGCTTTTACCCAGTATTTAGAGTTTTATCTACTTTTATTCAGTGTAAACTGTTTCTATGGACTTTCGGGGTTTTTTGAAAGTCATCGGGGTTTTTTCGGGGTTTTTCTAGGCCTTAAAAACCTAAGTTAAACGTCACGAAATGGCCCCAGTAGAAGAGTTCAAACAATATAAGCTTATTGGGCTTGTCTGTAAATTTAAAGCTTTTTGAGGGGCCGTTTTCAGGGGGCTTGGTGCAATTTAATTCACTCCCTTCTTCGAATTAAATATTTATTGTTATGAGTTTTACATCATCCGTTCCGTTTAATTTAAAACTTCTTCATCAGTGTCTTTGTTTGAACACTACAAGTATTACTAATGGGCCTTCTTATCTTGTAAATTACAGTTACAATGCTTCCGGAAAGCGTACTTCAATGAGTTCTGATTATATCTCACTTGTTTATGATTTGGATTCTGGTTCAAGATTAAGAGGTGTAACAAATAATCAAGGAATGGGCTTTAGCTTTTATTACGACGGTGCAAACCGCTTAACAGAAATAACTCGTCCTAATGGAGTTAACTCTACATACTCCTTTGATAATAATTCTTTCCTAAGAGAAATTAGTCACCTCAAGGGAGGAAATCTTATTGAGAAATTTATTTACACTCGTGATGAGATTGGAAATAAATTAACATTGACAAGCAGTCGAGGAGTCGCAACTTACTCCTACGACAATGAGAATCAGCTTATAGCTTCAACTCATCCTGAGGCTGATGCCCTTCATGCTCTTGAAGAATTTAACTATGATTCATTAGGCAATAGAACATCAGACAATCATGGAAGTTATTCTTATGATGATAAGAGACACCGTCTTGAAGAGGATTGGAAATACGTTTATGTTTATGACCTCAATGGAAATCTTACTTCTAAGCAAGAGAAAGGCCTTGCGGGCACAGTTTGGAATTATATCTACTCTTCAGAAAATCAACTGATACAAGTTGACTACTTTGAAGATGGAGCAAAGAAAAGAGAAGTTTTCTTTAGGTACGATGTCCAAGGTCGAAGAGTTCTAAAACTTGTCAGAGACCTTCAACTAGGAACTGAAGATGAAAAGCGCTATGCCTATGATGGAAGTGAGATCATCGCAGAACTTGATGAAGGAAATAACATCCTCACTCGCTACACTCACTCAGGTTTAAGAACGGATGATGTTTTAGCAGTAGAGGTGACAAGTGCAGGAGTGAGTAGAGGCCTAGCACAAGCTTCTGGGAATTATCTTTATCTAAAAGATTCCCTCGGCTCAATTCAAGCAATCACGGATATCTACGGAAATATAGT
>CAYWMU010000302.1:0-2896 GCA_964459395.1 uncultured Bacteriovorax sp. | reverse complement strand
TCGGCTTTTTTTATGTCTTATAGCTAACTACTTCAATTCAAATAACTAATAGTATCAACGGCAACGGTTGGAAGAAGCTTATTCTTTCTTTCATCAACTTATAGAAGTGCGAAGGGCTTAGTTCTTTTTACGGCCACAGGGATTAAGAATAAGGCCACTATTGTGCACGAATTTGGCCATATCCTTGGTCTTTTGCATGAGCATGAACATCCTGATGCTAAAGAGCAATCTCAGTCTTGGTGTCTACATTATAAAAAGAATGTTGAACGTCAAAAATACTATATGTACACGCCTTTTGATGAAGACTCTGTGATGAATTACTGTACGGCCCTAAGGGACTCTAGTTCAGGTCTAAGTCCAGGGGATGTAGAGCATATACGTGAGCTTTATAAATATTCGACAATTAAAGACAAAAGAGAATTTTGATATCTAAGGACATTTTTTCTTGCAACCGTACCATAGTACGGGGTGTATAATGTTCTTATGAAAACTGAAGAAAAAATAACAATCGGAATCCTCGCTAAGTCAGCTCAAGTGGGAGTTGAAACTGTTAGGTTCTATGAGCGCAAAGGTTTACTTCAACAACCAAAGAAAACTTCAACGTTTCGTGAGTATTCGCAAACGGATGTGCGAAAGATTCGATTCATTAAACGGGCCCAAGAGCTTGGCTTCACTTTAGATGAGACCAAAGAACTATTAGAGATGAAGGTTTGCTCTAAAAATACTCGTCCACACATTCAAAAAAAAATCAAAAGAAAAAATAGAAGAAGTTACTCAGAAAATTGAAGATCTCAATAAGATGTTAGTGGCACTAACTAAGTTCTCTCAATCTTGTGGTTCAGGAAAATCTTCTACTCAAGAATGTGGTCTCTTAGATTGCTTTGAAAATAATTGGGAATGTTGTTAACAGGAGGATATGTATGAATGACAAATGTGATTGCTGTGTAAAGGGAGTCTGCTCATGTACTCCAGAGCAGTGTAACTGCGGCTGTGCTGAAGGAACATGCCAGTGTGGTGACTCGTGTGTATGTAATGATAATTGCAGTAAGTGTTGCGGATAATTTCTTCTCTTAGAGGGCCTTTAAGAGGCCCTTTTTTCTTGACATTTTTTTCATACACTTGCTTCATTATGTTTATAAGGGTTTTATAGTTTTATCTATAAAAGTATTCAATGGTAGGGGCGCCATTAAATCTATTCAGATTTATGGGATCTATGATGCTGTTGCCTTACAGTCTAACTGTTATTCATTCACGCATTCTCCCTAAATTCTAATTTAACTTTTACAACCGATTACTTGTAATCGGCTGATTGTTTTTTATTTTAACGAGGAGGATTATGGAAGAGAACAAGAATGAAACAGAAAACAAAGTTGTGTATAAAAACACCCCCGTCACATTTTTCTTTGTGATGACGCCGATTTTACTTATTGTTTTGTTATGCTTAATTGAAATGTATCTGTAAGCATACAACAGTAAAGGGTTCTGCGTTAGGCAGAAGTAAAAGGAGTGGTAGGGTCGCCATTCAAATTTATGAGACGGAGGTCATAATGAGATAACCGACATAGACAATATAACAAGTTAAGAGTATCCCACCTTTAAATCTACCTATCGTCCCTTTGCCCTTAAATCCTATTCCCATAACAAATAAAGAAAGAGTTAATCCGAACATAACTAAGATATCACGGTAAAAGAAATCTTTGCTCAAAGCGGCCGGAGTGATGGCCCCTGCAACGCCAACGACTAGTAGTGAGTTAAGGAGATTGGATCCAATAATATTACCAATTGCAAGGTCGGATTCACCCTTTTTAATGGCAATAATAGATGAAGCTAACTCAGGAAGTGAGGTTCCGAGAGCCACAATAGTCAGACCAATGATTAAATCAGAAACTCCGAAAATGGTAGCTATTCCAACTGCACCATACACTAGAACTCGTGAACTTATGATTAGAACAATAAAACTAAATACTAAAGTAAGTGCTATTTTTTTTAAATTATAGGTGGCCGATGTTTCTGGAAGTTCTTGTTCGATTTCAAGTGTGAGCTGATCTTTTTTATTATTTTTACTTTGAAGTATTGTCCATGTCATAAGAATCGCAAAAATGATAAGTAATATAACGGAGTCGATTCTATTTAATTGAAGATCAAAGAGCAGGGCCATAGAGATGACAGTGATTCCGATTAAGATAGGAAGTTCTTTTTTTACTACTTGGGATTCAACGATAATAGGACGAAAGAGTGCAGTAGAGCCTAGAATCAGAGCAATATTTGTTATGTTAGATCCATAAGCATTTCCAAGAGCGATTCCCGGGTTACCCTCAACTGATGCAAGAATCGAGACAACCAATTCTGGCGCAGAAGTGCCGAATCCGATAATAATCATTCCTATAAGCAGAGGGGACATCCCTAAATATTTTGCAACACTAGAGGAAGAATCCACAAATTTATCGGCACTGACAGTTAAAGCGAATAATCCTAAAATTACACACAGAAGATATAAAGTAATCATTTGGCCTCACTGTTTAAAAGATACTTCCTATAGATTTTTTTTAAAATCCAAAATAATACTATTGCACATATGATGATAAGAACAAGAATTTTAAATTCTTTAAATCGATCTAGTACTATGTCACCATAAGTAGCAACGAAATAGACTTGAGTTGGTACTGAAATTAATATGGCAGCTCCATCAATAAGTATAAATTTAGAGGGAGAAATACCTAAGAGACCACAACTCATATGACCCATGAATCGTAGCCCCGGAATGAAACGGAAGATGCCACAAGCGAAAGTTCCATATTTTTGAAACCAGATATTTACTTTCTGAAATATTTTTCCATCCATTTTCTCTTGAAAAAAATCAGATTTGATTATTCGTACTCCAAAATACTTTCCTATA
>CAYWMU010000301.1:0-2899 GCA_964459395.1 uncultured Bacteriovorax sp. | reverse complement strand
CTATTTTAATAATCAGATATCTCGTATTAATTCCCAGATGGAGTCATTTGCGCAGGATTTTTTAAACCTTATGGAAAGATCAATCCTTATTAAGAAGGACTAATTTATGGGAATGCAGTTTAATCAGGGCAAGAAAGGGGCAGTTTCTGATATTAACGTCACTCCATTAGTGGACGTGATGCTCGTCCTTTTGGTGATTTTTATGGTTACAGCTCCAATGCTCTACAGTGGTATTGAATTGAAATTACCTAAAACCCAAAAGGTTAATACTCTAGGGCTTAAACCAGAACTAGTCGTATTGAATGTGACTGGTACCGAAGAGTATTTTATAGGGAAAGAAGGAGTTAGTAAAAAAGACTTAGTTCCTTCTATCCTCAATGAAATGAAACAAAAGAATGTTGATGTGATTTATTTAAGAGCTGATTACGGACTTAAATATGAAAAGGTCGCTCAGCTCATTGCTTCTCTAAAGAGAGCTGGAGTTAGTAATATTGCTTTAGTGACTGAGGTTGAGAGTAACAAATAAATGTTGAATGCTCACTTAGAACAAGATATTAAAAAATCTTTTCTGATCTCATTTGGAGTTCACGCTCTTCTTATTATTTTTGCAGTTCTCACAACGAAGTTTTTATTAGGGCCATCTTCAAAGAGAAGTCTTGAAATTGAAATCATCCAATCTTCAGTTCGAGTTGATGTAGTAGGAATGCCTAAGTTCACAGCACAGGAACTTAGAGAAATGCAAAAAAATGCAGCTCCTGCGGAACCAGAATCAGTTCCTGAAGAAGCAGCTCCAGCTGTCGCCGAAAGTCCCAAAGAAGAAATTAAAGAAGATGTTATTAAAGAGGGTGACCTCGTTATAGAAGAACAAAAAAAGCAGAATGATTTTCAAAATTTACTCTCAAATTATTCTTCAAAAAAAGTAAAACGAAAAGAAGCAAAACCTCAACCTAAGAAAGCTGCGAACACCGTTGTTTCTGGTCAGGGAAGTAAAATTATTGATGGTCTTATCCTTGAAGGTAATAAAGTTTCAGCTGGTTCTGCACTAGTAGGGGATATCACTAGTGAGACCAGCTCAGAATTTTCTGCTTATGTGCAGGGGATGCCTGAGAGAGTGAGAGTGAATTGGAGGCTACCAAGTTATCTGATGGATAGAGATCTTAAATGTAGAATAAAAGTTTTTTTAAATAATAATGGTCAGCTCATTAAAACTGAAATCGTCGAATCATCAGGAGTTGAAGAGTTTGATACGAGAGCATTAAATGCCATTAAAGAAGCATCTTTCCCCCCTCCTTCTAAGGAAGTAGGAATTCGCTTATCTACTTACGGAATTATTCTCGGTTTTCCTCTTTAGGAGTTTTTATGAAATATATTATTTCTCTTTTTGTTTTAATATTTTCTCTTCAGTCTTTTGCTCAAGAAGCAGTCATTGCTGTTGGGGAAGCAGAACAAGAAAAAGATAAACTCGTTATCGATTCTCCTGAGACTCATAGTTTATCGAACACTCAAAAAGTGTTAGCAAATGAACTTCTTGATACTTTAAGAAATAATTTTATTTTCTATCGACACAAGTTTAACACTGTCCTCTACAATAAGACGGCAAACTCGTATTCAAAAGAGAATCTAGAGAAGTGGAAAAAAGATGGTATTCAATATTTTGTTGCTTCTTCTATTATTTCTAACGGACAAGGTATTGAAGCACGATTCAAGTTGTGGAACGTTCGAGATGGTAAAGTTATCCACACTGATAATGCTGTTATTAATACGAGTGATCTTAGATCTAAGGCCCATGATATTTCGGATAAGTTTTACCGAGCGATGACAGGCAAAGCATCTATCTTTAAATCAAAAATTGTTTTTATCTCTGATAGAACAACAAGATCTCGAGATATTGAAAAAGAGCTCTATATTATGGACTTCGATGGGAGACGTGTTGAGAAACTCACTACTTTTAACTCGATTGTTCTTTCTCCGTCTATATCTCCCGATAATACCAAAATTCTTTTTTCAGTTATTGAAGATAAAGCAGCACTCTCATCTCGAAATAAGAAAAAAATTATTAAGAATATTAACCTCAAGATGTACGATCTCTTAACTAAAAAACTAAGTACCATTTCGAGCAAGCCAGGTCTGAACTCAGGTGCAACCTACTCAAGAGATCCCAATATCATTTATCTCACCCTGACTCAGAGTGGAAATGCTGATATTTACGAAATGAATCTCACAACTACTCGTATGAGAAAAGTAACCTCTCACTATGCAGAAGATGTGGATCCTTCAGTTACTGCTGATGGATCGATGATGACTTTTCTATCGAATAGACCCGGTAGAGCGCATATTTATACAATGGATCCGAGTCAAACGGAGAAGGACGTTAAACGTATTTCCTTCGTAGGTAAATTCAATGCTACTCCTCGTTTCAGTCCAGATGGAAAGGAGATCGTTTTCGCTTCTTGGGTTGATAATGGCTTTGATATCTATAAGATAGGGGCCGATGGCCAAAATCTGGTCAGGCTTACTAAAGACTTCGGTTCCAATGAAGATCCGGTCTTCAGCCCTGATGGGGAATTCATTGTTTTTACTAGCAAAAGAGTCATCAATTCCCGTAAGGCCGTCCAAGATTTATACATAATGAACAGGGAGGGTGAAGTTTTAGGGCAATTAACCCAAAATTTCGGTAAGAACTTCTCTCCCCAGTTCACTAACATATTGAATTAAGACGAATTTTTGCAGAAAAATTAAACACCGCATCAAAATAGTCTTGTAAATTTTTCAGGCAGAATGTAATATCTACCCATCTAACGCACTGAGTAATTTTTAATCACTCAAGTGTTTAAAAGTGTAAAGGGGATAGACTATGAAAACTGCTTCAATCCAAAACGAACTTGCTACTCTTTCTTCT
>CAYWMU010000300.1:0-2900 GCA_964459395.1 uncultured Bacteriovorax sp. | reverse complement strand
CATTAGATTTGATTTTTGGTCTTCTAAGGAAATGCAATGAAAAGGATTACGGTCGCGCAATCCTTTTTAAGGATATCTGCCTATACGCTGTTTCAAAGCTTACAGATAAAGACATTGAGAAGATTCAAGAATTGAGTCTAGGTGAAATGGAAAAAGTCCAAAGGCTTCTTGATGAGCATAATAAGAAGACCGGATTAAAACTAACGCTCGGTGAATTTTTAATTAAGAAGCTTGGAATTAATTAAACTAAGGAATCATTATGAAAAATATAACATCTATTACTATTTATGGACGTCTAGGCAAAAATCCTGAATTAAGACAGACAAAGAACAACAAGCCTTTCTGTATTTTTACTCTAGCTGAACAAACTGAAGGTCAAGAGAATCCACGCTGGCACAATGTCGTTATGTGGGAAAAAGACTCTGAACATTGGGCAAAGGTTCTAAAAAAAGGGGCCAATGTTTTTGTGCAGGGTCATATTGTAAGTCGAGATTTTACAAATAAGCAGGGAGAACTGAAAAACTATACCGAAATAAATGCAGATGCGATTGGTTTTACAGACCTTTAAAAAACTAAGGAGAATTAGTGCATATTAGAGATAATATTTCATATCACATCTCAAGTAAAAACTGCTATAATAAGTCTGGCATTGAGTCTTCTCAATGCCAGCTCTTTGACAATTTGATATGGGGAATAGATGAGGTATGTGACTTCACAAGCTATGCTAAAGGAACAATTTACAATTTAGTTAGCCAAGGTGAAATCCCATACAGAAGAGGACGTAAGAGAAAGCTGGTTTTCATTCCTAGCGAAATCCTTAATTGGATGAAAGGAGAATGAAAATGGCTAAAAAGAATTACAAAAAATTAAAAGGTGCTATTGGCATCTATCAAAACACAACCACGAAAAATTATCTGGCTGAAAAGAAAATCAAAGGTAAGAACTACAATGCAACCTTTAAAACTCTTTTTGAGGCCAAGGAGTGGAGAAAAAAATTCGATGGCACTTCTTATAATGAAAATGACGATGAAATAAATTCATCTCATGCGACATTAAAAGAAGTGTGGGAAACAATGCAAAGAGATCACTTCCCTACTCTAGCTACAAGTACCAAGATGATCTGGACTCGAAGATATAAACTTTTAAAACAAATTGAACATCTACCAATGGATCAGATTACACCTTCCAAGATAACTTCTTGGGTTAATCATTGGGTTGCTGAATTTAGTAAGGAAGAATACCAGACAAGCCGAGGTCAGGCCGGAAGATGTAATCTGAATAATGAACTCAATATGTTCGTTACAATTTTTAACTGGTACAAAGATAGCGAAAAGTTTGAAAAAGAAGCTCTTCTACTAACAAATCCAGTAAAGAAAAAACATCGTACACTTGGTTTTATCAAGCCTTTGCCTGATAAGAAAAAGCAGATAGATCTTGAAGATGCCTTTCTATTTTTTGAATATTTGCAACCGCTCTATAAGAGTATCGCAATGATGCAATTTTACTGTGCAGGAAGGATTGGAGAAATTTGTGGCTTACAATGGAGTAATGTCGATTTAAAAAATAGAAGAATGCTTATTAAGCATACCATTATTTGGGATAGCCATAAGGTATTTCTTGAACTCAAACCCTTCCCTAAGAATAAAGAGCCACGACCAGTCTTCATCACCGATGAGATCATGGAAATACTCAAACAAAGGGAAGCTTTCAGGGAGCCTGGTTGCAATTATGTTTTCCATGTCGAAGGGAAACCCATTAACTACGGTACTGTTTTAGTGAACTATAAAGGTGCACAAAGAAAAAGTGGGGTTCCCTATTCGGGAACCCACATTTTAAGGCACGGAATGGCGAAGCTGGCCCGCCAAGTAGGCGGTGGCCTTGATGCTGTTATCGCAATGACAGGACACAAGGATATTAAGCTCGCTGACCACTACTCTAAGTGTGATGAAGACGATCAAAAAGAGTTTTCAGAGAAGATCATGAAGCACATTAGAAAAGCGCGCAGTGGAAAAGAGCAAGATACTGCCAGTTTCGCCAACGTTGTTTCGCTATCTCACTACAAAAATGGTACAGATAATTGAAAAAAAGTCGGATTGGGTCGGATTGAATGGTTTCTGGCCCATTCACACCAATTAAATTAAGAGGTTAAGTACGATATGCCCGAACTACCCGAAGTCCAAACAATAAGACAGCAACTCTCCGAATACCTCCCTTTCAAAATCTTAAAGGTAAAAACCACGCCTGAGCTATTTCAAAACATCGCTCACACCAAACTAAATCTTAAAGGCCTCACCCTGCTTGAAATTCGTCGTAAGGGTAAGATGCTCGATTTTATCTTTGATGATGGCTCTCACCTTCTCTCTCACTTAGGGATGACCGGAACTTGGCTTGTTGGTGAAGAGCTTAAAGCAGGTAAACATTCTCATCTCGTTTTAGAAAGTGACTCCCTCACTCTCATCTACGATGACCCTCGCCGCTTTGGGCATATGTATCACTATGGAGAAGATGAAGCGCAGAATAAGTTGAATGAACTGGGAATGGACTTAGCAGATCCCACTCTTTCTCTTGAGTACGTTACCGAAAGTATTAAGCGCTATCCTGAGCGCGCTCTCAAAGTTACTCTCCTTGATCAGAAGCTCTTCGCTGGAAGTGGAAACTATATTGCTAATGAAATTTGTGCTCGTGCCGGCATCATGCCTACTCGCCTGTGCCGAGAAATTAAAAAAAATGAGTTCACAAAAATTCACCAGGCCATCTCTGATGTGTTAAATCCTGCCATCGATAGTGGTGGAACCACTTTTCAAGGGGGATATCGTGATAGTAAGGGGGAGAAAGGACTAGGAGTCACTCACCTCGTAGTGTTTTACCAGAAGACTTGTCAGCTTTGTAAAAAAGGCCCT
>CAYWMU010000299.1:0-2930 GCA_964459395.1 uncultured Bacteriovorax sp. | reverse complement strand
ACATTAAGATTAGGCTGGCCATAAATGAGAGTATCAAGAACTTGGAACATGGAAGATCCAGTCTTAATAGTAAAGTCACCGGCCCTTAGCTTCGTGAGAACATCTTTATATTTTGCTAAATAATGAAAGAGTCGAGTGTTATTGATAATCTTTTGATTATAAAGTCTTTGGTTCACTCTACCGAATGTGTCACCGTTATGAACAGTAAAGACCACATCTTCACCTGAATAGGGTTGATTAAGAAGGACTGTAACGTGCACCCCAATCAAGAGACAGGCCAAGAGAGGAGCTATAACAAAGGAAAATAATAAAGTCTTTTTAACCATAAATAAACTCTTTGAAAAAAACTGAATACTAATTATACCCTAAATGTGCTTTTTCTTGGCGAATAAAATCTTCTAAGATGATACTCGCCGAAACGGCATCAATTTGAGTCAGATCAACGGTGAAATTATAACGGGGAGAGTTCTTCATTCGCTCAGTGGCCTCAAAAGTTGAGAGCGTTTCGTCCTGTTCAAATACCTCAAGCTGGAATTGTTCACGCACCCACTGAAGAAACTGACGAGCACGCTCGGTTGATTTGGTCTCTCCTCCATCTGTGAGGCGAGGCACTCCAATTATAATGATGTCGATACATTCATCATCAATAATTTTTTGAAGTTCTTTTTTTACCACATCGAGATTTTTATTAATAATTCTTCCGTAGGGGGTAGGATAAGGATCTCGGTTAACACAGTAAGTAGATAGGCCAATAACCTTCTCACCAAAGTCTATGGCAAGAAGGTTTTTGAGGTGTAGTTTGTGACTCTCTGATAAATGAAACTCATTCATACTTGAGGACATTAGCAAAGATGCTAGATCTTGATAAGTGCTAAAACTTGATCTCTACCATCATCATGAAGAATAAGTTGAAAATTATTTTTAAGTTCAAGACCTTTTTTATTTATCGTTCCTACTTCTTCAGAGAGTAGGTATACTTTGTCTCCTTTAACGGTAAACTGAAGGGCAACATTGATAAGTTCATTGCTTTGATAGCTAGTAGGGTCTTTAGGTGTTCCCCAGGCCTTGAAATAGATTTTGTTACCTTTCTTATTTAGCGTGAACTTTTTATTTCTGATATTAAGATCAACTATCTTAACTAAATCCCATTTTTGGAATTCGCGGTGCCCGAGATATAGTCTCTGTAGATCAGAGTTTTCATTTAAACGGTACGAGATAATATTTAGCTGATCTTTTACTTTCATATTCTTCTCGGCTTCATTGAATTTTCTGAAACAGCTCAAAGAATTACAACGATCGTAGAGATCAAGAGAGATATCAGTGAAGCTAAAAGCATCATCAATGTCAGTATTAGTTTTAACTAAGTATTTACTTAGAAATGAAAAATGGCCAAATGAGAGGTCGGCCTTATTTAAATAGATATAGGCGAGTTCTTGATTATTGAAGTTTTTAACGAGCTCATCGGTTGTGAGCTTGTTGATATCCTGATTTGATAATTTCTCTTCTAGAACAGCGGGATTTTTCATCGTGAACTCAGGGAAAACTGTCAGTTCATTACGCTTTAACCACTTGTGGACATTGTTAGGAACAATCGCCTGCTTATCATCAACTGTGAGACCAGCTTCAATAAGAAATTTAGAAATGACACCAACACAATTGTTCTTTGTGAACGTGTAGTTCTTAAGTTTCTCAGGTGCAAGAATGTAGTCGAAAGAAATATCGAGGAACTTATCAAGCTGTTCTGGAGAAAGGTTTAAAACATATCTCTTTAAATCTCTTTTTTCGGTCTTAGTGTATTGAGTCCAATACTCATGAAGATTCATGACTTGAGGAAGAATAGAGTACCCACCAAAAATACCCTGCCACACTGAATATGTTTCTTTCTCTGAAAGAGCTCCAAAGCTCACAACAGCATCATTGGCCCAGTGTCCATCTTTATCGACAAATCTTAAAAGTGCATGACCAAAGCGGCTAGCAAGGTTATTGGCCTGATCTGCAATGATGATCTCCACACCTACAATATCTTCTTTGGTACTTACTAAGTATTGTGCTCTTTCTTTATTAAACTGCAGGTATCTTTCAAGCATTTCCTTGAAATCATCGCTAGCAGAAGTATTGAATGAGACGAGAAGTAAAAGTGGTAATAGAAATTTCATATAACCCCCAATTTCTTTTTTTATTATAGGGGAATGAGGGGAAAGAGGATGTTGAGTGGAAAAGCTTACATGGGGTGTTTAAAATTTAGACAGTGAATAATAGAGGGAGTTTATTCACTGTCTAAGGATATGATTTATTAACTGCCTCACTTAAATGTTGATGAATTAATAAAAAAGAGAACCTTCACCGGTTCTCTTTTTTTTGCTTTTTTTATTATGCCTGAAGATAAGTCTGATTATAAAAGTCGATAAAAATATCCAAATGCATTTTGAGTCGCTCAATCTTTTTATTTGTACACCATGTTTTTCTCACCAGCCGGTTGATATTCGCCCGAAGCATGGCGCAGGTATGATTGAGGGTGAACAAAGGATCGCGAGCAAGCTTTTTAAGCTCACCCTGACCGACGATACAGCCGCGTCCACCTTTGTGACGAATATGCTCTGCTCGAGGTGTATACTTTTTAACAGCATATGGGTAGAGGTTGTGCTCATCACTCTCAATGAGAGGTTCTCTAATGAGTGTAGGTGCAACAGTTTTAAAAAGCTTCTCAAGAACCTTCTGATGCTCACTAGGGCGCATTCCATATTTTCTTCGAGATAGTTCTGCCAAATGTCCAAAGGCCGGGATCTTTCCAACCTCAGCGCCTAAAATAAAACGCCTCTTCTTATCTACCGCTAGTGAGACGGTCAAAGGCTTAAGTTTCGTATGTTCAGTAGTAATCAAATCATCAAACTGCATGTCGGTAACCGTGCCCTGAATTGACTTTAAAAATT
>CAYWMU010000298.1:0-2939 GCA_964459395.1 uncultured Bacteriovorax sp. | reverse complement strand
ATGAGGTCTGGGCCTTGGCTGTTAGACTTTGAACATTTTAATTCATCATGTTTTTTATGACCTGGAACATAAGAGATATTGATTCCAAAATCTGCACCAATCATAGGAGTTACTAGGAATCCACCTGTGCCAGACTTTCTGTTTTCCCAAGTTCTCATCATAATTTTTGTTACTAGGTGACCAGCAATAGCCCCAGCAAGAACGTCTGTTGCCCAGTGCTTTTCATCATGCATACGAGCGTAAGCTGTTAGAGTAGCTGCACCGTAAGCAAGAAATGGAACAATAGGATTATCTTTATAAGTTTCAGCGATCACAGTTGCTAGAGAGAATGCTCCTGAAGTGTGACCAGAGAAGAATGAATTGTTTCCTTCTTCACCAAAGTCATAAGGGGAGTCAGATTCATTAGGTCTTACACGTTGAAAGGTTTTCTTAAAAACTTCAGTTACTAATTGTGTTGCTAGTCCAGTTGAGATTGTAAATAGACCAATTTGTTTAAGTTTACCGTTATCCATCACAGCACCTACAAAATAGGCCCCTGCAGCTATAGGTATAATGGCTTCTCTTCCTAAAAGATTTGCAATTGAAGCTACCGTTTCAGTTCTTTGTGACTTGTTATTTTGAACAAAGTCCATTACTTCACGATCATTAGCAAAAACGATGGTCCCAAGTGATAATGATCCAAGAAGTAGAAGAGCATCACTCTGATTAATTGAAAGTGGGATGAACATACTTTTCTCTTTACCGTGTCCTAAAATTTTTGAAACACCAGTAGGTGAGAGCTTAGAGTACATCTGTGTATCTCCACACAGTCCTTTGCTGTAATCACATCTTAAGCCTTCGTCGATCATCTTTTTAGCAGGTGAACGCAAATCAATGATCTGGCCGTTGTGCTCAAAGCAATCTTTTGTTGCAAGACAAAGACGAGTGTCATTGTCATAATTGTTAAAGGAAAATGTGTTAGCAAAAGAACTCAGAGAGAAAAGTAACATTGAAAAAATCGAGAATAACTTCATGGTTCAAACCTTGTTAGAGTTTTTTTCAAAATTTTAGTCCAAAAAGATTATTTTCTATGATCGTTGGAAAAACTTATCTTACTATGTCTAGAAATTAGACAGTCCAAGTACCAGTAATTTCAGGATGTCTCAAATGGCATTCATTTATCTTTAGATTTGGTAAGGAAGATTAGGTGATAATTCTGAACTTTCAGTCCAAATTTTATCTCTTATCCAAGCCCATCTTATATCTTACAATGATGAAATGAACCGACGCTCTCTTTTGAAACTGTTCTCATTGGCCCCTCTCACATGGGCAGGAGTGTGCTACTTCATGCAAGGAAAATCCCTTCCCAAGGATACTACAATGATAAAAAAAATAACCCCTATTGATCTACACTGGCCCACCCAAGAGCCTTTTCTTTTTTGCGCTCATCACTTCGATTATTATCCCGCAGGTAATGACAATTTAGGCTTAAATCCAACTCACTTTGCAGGAAGAAATATGGGAGCGGACTTTCATGAAAAAGATGGTTTTAGACTCTACCATGGGTCGGAGATTCCTGGCTTTCCTGTGCATCCTCATAGAGGCTTTGAAACGATTACTATCGTTAGGCAAGGTTTTGCCGACCATGCAGATTCATTAGGAGCCGCAGGCCGTTACGGAGAAGGGGACGTGCAGTGGATGACAGCAGGGTCAGGAGTGCAGCACTCAGAAATGTTCCCCCTTCTTCATCAGGATAAGGATAATACCTTAGAGTTATTTCAGATATGGCTCAACCTACCGAAGAAAAATAAAATGGTTCCGCCTGACTTTAAAATGCTTTGGGCAGAAGGCATTCCAAAAATTAAAGAAGAAAAAATAGAAGTCACTCTTATAAGTGGTGAGTATGGTAAAACAAAGTTCTATGAAGCTCCTTCAAACAGTTGGGCCAGTGATCCTCATCATCACGTCAGTATTCTTTTAGTGAAAGTTGAGAAAGGTGGGAAATTTACTTATCCCGCCAAAAAGAATTTAAGTCGATCAGTCTACTTTATTACAAATACGAGCGTCACTTTAAATGAACAGAGGGTACAAGGAAAACAGGCCGTTTTTCTTGAGTCTAATGCGGATTTACTTATCAGTACTGATGAAGGGAGTGAGTTTGTTATTTTAGAAGGACTTCCGATCGGCGAGCCGATTGTTCAACATGGGCCCTTTGTGATGAATAGCCGAGAAGAGATAATGCAGACGATAAGAGACTATCAACAAACTCAATTTGGCGGTTGGAAGTGGCAACGTAAGGACATGATCCATGGGCCAGGGACTGAAAGATTCGCTAAATATCCTGATGGAAGAATAGATAGGCCCAAAATCACATAATGCTTCATAAGAATGTGAGTCAAGTTTTTCGAAAGAGTTTAAAATCATGGGATGGAAGGACCATCAATCGTCATTCTTTCTGAAGAATTACAAAAATTTGTTGGTAAGAAAATACTTAGCGTCAGTGGAAACAGTAAAGTCTCTAAAGAAGACTTAAAGGGTAGAACTCTTGATCGTATTGATTCATGGGGGAAAGTTCTTTATCTGATTTTTTCACGAAAGAATACATCTCCTATTATAACGAGAACTCATTTCATGATGTTTGGGAGTTATCGAATTGATGATCCTAAAGCTGAACGCATTCCAAGAATTGAATTGAAATTTAGAAATGGAACGGTTCATTTTTATAGCTGCTCTTTTAAGTTTATAGAGGAAGGGGAACTCCGCTCTCTTGATCGTCGAGTCGATGTTTTGGAAGGTCATTGAAGCCATCATTGTTACAACGCAAAAAAGTTAAGGTCACTTTAATACTGATTAAGGTGGTTATTATATTTTTAGATTGGCTTCATCTCCAGCTTAAAGCTTTGCATCTAAAATATTATTGTGATGAATGCTAATAGCTACGGTCTTATTCTCTGTATTCT
>CAYWMU010000297.1:0-2939 GCA_964459395.1 uncultured Bacteriovorax sp. | reverse complement strand
GTCCTATACGCATAGCAAAGTCGCTAAAATTGCAAAAAGAGACTTACAAAGATCGTTATCTTTTTCATAATAGAACTATGGAAAGCATTACTCGCAAGGCCCAAATCGTTGTTGCTACCGCAAAACCTTTGCGTCAAAACAAATTTCTTTTACTTAAGACCAACCAGGAACGTGGCGGGTTTTGGCAAAATTGCACAGGAAAAATTGAAGATGCAGAGGATTTTTTAACGGGTGCTATTCGAGAAGTGCAGGAAGAAACAGGTCTAGAAAATAATAATATTCTAGAAGTCATTGATTTAGGTCTTGAACATCACTTCTTTGATCGCTGGAAAAGAAACGTTCATGAGAAGGCCTACTTAATTCTTGTTAACAAACCTTGGGATGTCATCATCGATCATCATGAACATCAGGATTTTAAATGGGTTGATCACACTGAATTAACCCCTGATTGTGTAAAATATATTGGTAACTATGAAGCGCTTAAATTGGCTTCCGAAAGACTGAAAGGTTAGCCCATGCTCATAGTATTAATCTCCCTCTTTGTTTCCAATGCCGAAGCCCAGATTAAAGAGCTCTATGACCTAGATGTGAGGACTCCCATTTTTCTTGATGAAAAAAAAGAAGAGAGAGAAATCAGTTATCCTAAAAATAAGTTTGAACCAATCAATCCATCAGTGGGATTGGAAGAAATACTCACTAGCCCAGAAGAGTTAGGAGTTATTAAGGCCGGAACTTATGTCTATCACTTAGATAACTCTAAAAAAGTTCTTCTTGATAAAGATATCTATATTCGTTTTCATAGAAGACCTGATGAGCAAGGCTTTAAGTATCTCGTGAATAAGAATGGAGATATTAAATATAAAGTTGAAACAAACTATATTTTCTCCATTGCTCCAGAAACAGTAATGTATGAGCCTCCTCACTCCTATACTCCTGCACCTAAAAGAAAAAAAGTTTTTTGGGATGAGAAGTTAAAAACAAATCTTGAACTTGGACTGGCCGTTTCTATGATGAAGGGAGATTTCCTTCAAGACCTTCTTAATCTGGATGCCGCTCCTAGTGGTCAGTTAAATCACATCGGAGCAAACTACCTCGCAGACTGGAGCTGGCCAGTGAAAGTGGGATTAGGAGCTTACTACCAGACGGGAAGTTTTAATACCGATGGTGGAACAACTAATTTCAGTTCACTTTCTTTCGGGCCAATTTTTAAATCTAAAAACTTTTATCCTCGAGAAATTCCAGTGCGTCTTCAGGCCCAAGTCCGTTACTCCCCTTTTGCTAAGATGGATGTCAATATTTCAAATGGCTCAACCGGCTTTGATTTTAATACGACGGACCTCTTAGTTGGAGTGGAGTTTCCGATTCAAAATAAGTGGGGAGAATTTGTCATTTCACTCTTCACTCACTATCAGTGGCTGAATTTGAAAAACCAGGATGAAATTGTAAACATTGAATCTAGTAATAAACCGAATCAGGCCATTGGGCTTGGTATCTCGCAGGTATTTTAATGTATTTTTTATTATTACTACTGCTTCCCTTTCAAAGTTTTGCTCTCGATGCAGTGATCACTGTTCTAGAAGCTCCACTCTTAAAAGAGCGAGATATTAACTCTCCGGTTGTTCAATACAAAAGAAAGGGAGACATCATTAAGCTTCATCCAAGTCTCAATGATGATCTTCGCTATGATCACTTAAAGCCAAGTGGGATGATTGAAGATGAGAAGTTTGCCTATAATGAAGATGAATTCATTCCGACCTATGATCGTCTAGGAAATCTTGCCTATGTTCTTAGAGAACATATCTTTATTTATTTCGAAGACGAAAGAGAAGTGGCACAACTTCCATTGAAGAAAGATCCAACAGATTATCGTCTACAAGAACCATTGATTGAGAACTACCCACTCTTAAAGAAAACCGGTTACCGAGGACAATTTTATCTTAGTGTCTCGCAACCTTATAATGAGAGCTACCCCTATCCTTCCGATGTAAAGAATGAAGGTTATACTCTGCCCCTTGGAGCAACATTTAATTTCATGAGAAAAGCGAGCTACGATATTCAAGATCGTCTCTACTTCGGAGTGAGCACAAGTTTTTCTACTCATGAAAACTCCTTCATTTTAAGTTCCAATAATCAAGTGGAAGAGAAGACTTATAAATTTGGAATCGGTCCTATTGTTAGTTACGATGCTTACAAATCAACAAGCACTCGCATTACTATTATGACTAGTATCTTGGTGAATCTTTTCCACCAATTCGACATCACTCAAACCGATAGAAATCAAAACTCAGAGATGCGCTCTTATCGCGGCTACTCTTTCACCCCAAGGCTTTCGGCCCTTTATACTTTTATGGATGTCTTTCCTAAGCTTGATGTCTTCCTCGGCACCACTTTAGAGGCCGACGTGGGAGGAAATTTCAAAGTGGACCGAGGTTCAAAATACGCTGGCTGGTGGCAAGACCCAGGAAGTGATAGCTTTAAGAATACAGTAAACATCAATGTTTCCGCACACTTGGGGCTTCAGGCACGCTACTAAAAAATAATTAAAAAATTGTCTAAAGTTTAGACACCCACTGGCGATAAGTACTTTGAAAGCACAGGATGTGCATCAAACTAATGGCCAGGAGGGCAGCATGAACACAACTACTCACAACACACAATCAGTTCAAAACAACGTTAAAGATGTTCTTTTCCAAAAAATCGGAAATACTTGGTTCATCTTCTCTGAAGTAAATAACGAAGTGGTTTATTCAGTTATGCCTGAAGGTATGGACCCAAAAACAACAAAGCTTGAGCTCTATGCCATCATCGAAGAGCACATGACTAAAGTTGCTGCTCATAAGCGTCGTCGCTCTCCAGAAGCTGCTGCTTAATTAATACATCATGTCTGCTCTGAAGTTTAAAGCGAGTGACCTCTATAAGGACGTTCGCAAAGAACAAGA
>CAYWMU010000296.1:0-2953 GCA_964459395.1 uncultured Bacteriovorax sp. | reverse complement strand
AATCTACTTAAAGGCAGGTTGGAAGGTCGGTGTCTGTGGCAGAGACCCTTTGAAGTTTAAAGAGGGATTTCCTTACGGTGGGGACGACCTTTATTATTACCAGGTGGATGTGACTAAGAGAGAGGAATTGCAAAAGGCCATTGCTGAGTTTTCACATTCTATAGGACTTGATCTTTTAATCGCCAGTGCTGGAATCTCTTTTCCTCACAAAACTAAAATCCCAGACTTTGAAAGAAGCTACTATATGGTTGAAGTAAATCTTCTAGGAGTCATGTACGCCTTTGAAGCAGCGATGAAAGAGATGCTTCCTAAAAAGAGAGGGCATTTAGTCGCCATTTCTTCGGTAGCAGGCTTTAACGGGCTTCCTGGTGTGTCGGCCTACAGTGCGACAAAGTCAGCGGTAACCAAGTATTGTGAGTCTTTGAGCTTAGATTTAGCTGACTATGGAATTAGCGTTACTAGTATTCATCCTGGTTTTGTGGACACACCACTTACTAGAGTGAATCCGCATCCTATGCCTTTTAAGCTTTCTGCTGCAGAAGCCGCAAAGAAAATTGCTCGGGCAATTGAAAAAAAGAAAATGCATTATAGTTTCCCATTTATCTTCTCTCTTGTTGTAAAATTTCTAAGTCTCCTACCACGTACATGGTATAAGAGACTGATGAAGGTGAAGTTATTTAATTTTTCTAAGGAGCACTAATGAAATTATTCTTTGTCCTCCTGATGTTATCAGGGGCAGTGTTTGCTCAAGAAGCAAAGAAAGAATTACCTAAAGAAGTAGGTGAGAAGGCCCGCCAATTCCTGGAAGAAACTGAGGATGAGGACTGTGAAGAAAAGGCCAAAAAACCCGTTATTATTCCAGAAGAGCCTGTCCTAGGCTTAGGAGATTCCGGCTGTTCTATTGAGGATATGTAAAACTTTCAAGGGCCCTTCTTCTTGTTTCGCGATGTGTTAATTTGGCGTCACGAAATTCGATAAGGAGCCCTTCATGAAACTAACCGCACTTTTACTTCTCTCTCTTTTTTCTATGTCAGCATTCAGTGCTTCTGTGGCAGATACCGTTGCTAAGCTTGAAGATGGTAACGATGTTCAGTGTTATGAAGTTTCAAAGTCACGTCAAATCTGTTTAGGACTTGCTGTTGATGAAGATGCGAAGAAAACAATTCCATGTTGGTATTCTGTAAAATACGAGTGTAGCGGAGCAGAGAATTTCACCGCGAAACTTCGTGTTAAAGAAAGCTATAACGCTTCAACTGATAAGCGTGAGCAAAACGTAACTAAAGTGACAATAACTGATTAATATACGGTTTAACGTACTCAAATCCAACTTGTGCCTGCTCCACTATAAACTGGTAGGAGTAGGCCACAATAAATCCTAAGATCACCATAATTCCGTGTCCCATTGCCAATAGACAAACATCTTCCTCTAGAAGACCCAGACATAAAAAGAAAATTCCGAGTGCCGGTATAAAATTAGAGAAAGGAATGGGGAGAGGCAGTGATAAAAATGCTGCAGTTAAAATAATTGATATCCCGGCGGTCATCTGACTGGCGCGAGAGTTTGCCCAAGGGTGTTTGTAGAGAGAGAGACGACTCGAATATGAACTGAACTTAATGCCTGCCTTGTGAATAAGCTGCCAGTTGTTTTTCTCAATTTTTACTTTCTTCATTCTTTTAGTGAGAAAAGGTTTACCGTTTTTTATAAGGCCAATTCCTTGCAGGATAATGATTGAACCAAGAAGACTGGAGATCCCCGGAATAGGAATGGGTTGAAGAAATGGAAAAGCGACAATCATGCAGAGAATAGTTACAGAATTTTTTTCTAAGCTCGTAATAATCTCACCTAGAGTAATCTCTGGCTTTTGAGATATTTCATCTAAGGCTTCAATAAGTTTTTTTGACATTTTGATGACTCGCTATTCCCATGACAATTAAATATACCCGTGTCTAAATAGGTACGACTAACTTTTTATAAGAGGTTTAAGAATGTATCAAGAAACATCTCTTCTCGTCTGGTCAATATTTGTTATTTTCATTCTGTTAGTTCTAGCACTTGATCTCGGTGTATTCCATAAAAAATCACATACCGTTGGTTTTAAAGAGTCCATAATCTGGTCTGTTGTTTGGATTGCAATGGCCTTGATATTTGCTGTAGTGCTTTTCTTCTGGAGAGGACAAGAGGATATGATGTTATACCTGACAGGTTATGTGATAGAAAAATCACTGTCAGTGGATAACTTATTTGTTTTCTTACTCATCTTTAGTTTTTTCCGCATCCCGGGAGAGTATCAGCATAAAATTCTTTTTTATGGGATTCTCGGTGCCTTAGTCATGCGAGCTTTCTTTATTTGGGCGGGGATTGCAGTTCTTCAGAAGTTCAATTGGGTCATCTACATTTTTGGTGCACTACTCATTGTTTCAGGAATTAAAATGCTTCTTCCCGAAAAGGGAGATGCTAATTTAGAAGATACGTGGGTGATTAAGTTTACAAAAAAGATTTTCCCTACCACCCATGACTTCCATGGAGATCGTTTCTTCGTAAAACTCGACGGTAAATGGTGGGTGACTCCCTTATTTATCACTCTTATTTTTGTTGAATTCTCGGATCTCGTATTTGCGGTGGATTCAATTCCCGCCATTATTGGGATTACTGATGATCCCTTTCTAGTTTTTACTTCAAACGTTTTTGCGATTCTGGGTTTGAGATCTCTTTACTTTGCTCTTAAAGGTTTTGCGGATCTTTTCCATTACCTGAAATATGGTCTTTCAGTCATTCTTATGTTCATTGGAGTAAAACTTCTTATTTCTGGTGTTTTCCACATGCCAGTGAGTATTACGATGGCAGTGATCTTTGGAATTTTATTTCTCTCAGTCGTACTCTCTTTATTAACTCGAAAGAAAACAACTTAAAAAATTATTAACTGCCTCACTTAAATGTTGATGAATTAATAAA
>CAYWMU010000295.1:0-2970 GCA_964459395.1 uncultured Bacteriovorax sp. | reverse complement strand
TCATCATTGGGAATTTGCGACTTTTCTGAATCGAATTCATATGTTACTAAGCAATTAACTACATAGAACCCCGCTTTCTGAAAATTATAAATCGCTATTGAGTCTTTTGCATCAATTTTAATACCCAAGTAACAATAATCACTTTTTATAACTATATCCCTTATACTCGATGCTTCTACATCTTTATCGTAATAATATATATTACCGAATTTCTTTCCAAATATTTCGGAGTTAAAGTCATCTTGAACTATAACAATCTTTTGAGTCATTTCACATTCACCCCTTCTGCTTTAATGATTTTAATAACCGTTAAGATAAGTATTTTTATATCCAGGATAAAAGAAGCATTCATAACATAAAATCTATCTAGCTGATTTTTTTCTTTCCACGTAAGCGAATTTCTCCCTTTAACTTGAGCATATCCCGTGATTCCTGGCCGCATTTTGAATTTTAACTCTTTATTAAGATCATAGTATATTATTTGACTCGATAAATCTGGCCGAGGGCCTATAAAACTCATATCACCTTTTAAAACATTCAATATTTGTGGCGTTTCATCTATACTTGTTTTTCTTAATAATCTGCCTATTCTAGTTAGCCTAGGATCATTTTCTGCATTGTATGTTGAACCATCTTGATTTCTTATGTCTGGAGCATTCATTTTCATACTTCTAAATTTATACATTATAAAGATTTCCCCATTTTTCCCGAGTCGAGGAGCATTATAAAATATTGAACCTTTATCACTAAAATAAATTATTGGTCCAATGAAAAGTAGTATAAGTCCAAACAAGGGCAAGCCTAGTATAGAGAACGTTATATCGAAAAATCTTTTAAAGAACTTCTTATACAAATTATAGATCCTCCTAATACAGAATTTTGTTGATGCTTTCTGATATGTATTCAACATCTTCATTCGATAATAATGTATGTAAGGGCAAGGTAATCTCGTTGGAATACTGTTTTAATGAGTTTGGAAAATCATTGATGTCAAATCCTAAGTTTTTATATGCAGTAAACATAGGCAATGGTTTATAGTGAACATTGGTTGATATCCCTAAATCTGCTAACTTAATTATGACTTCATTTCTTTCTTCCAAGGATAATCCGATTAAATTGCAAAGCAATAGATGTCCTGAACTTTTAAAAGACTTTCCATAATGTTTTAGGATTCTAATCTTTCTGCTATCAAGCGAATTTTCAAATAAAGTGATTATTTCGAATCGTCTTTTTAACAGGTCATCATAACGCTTTAATTGTATAAGACCAATTGCGGCCAATACATCTGTCATGTTGTTCTTGTATGCAGGATAGACGATATCGTATTCCCAAGACCCTTTTTGCATTTTCGAGAATGCATCTTTTGACTGCCCATGTAAACTATATAGCATATATTCTTTATAAAGTTCATCATTTGTCATTCCAAATGCATTTTGCCAAACTACAGCACCGCCTTCCGCGGTTGTCAAATTCTTAACAGCATGGAATGAAAAACAGGTCACATCCGCAAAATGACCAGATTGCTTTCCATTTTTACTTGCGCCAAAAGAGTGGGCGGCATCGGCTAACACTAGAATCCTTCCAATAGATTCCTGGCGTTCGTTACTAGGTTTGAAGAGATGCCTTTTCTTCTCTACTGCTTGATATACTCTTTCATAATCGCAAATAACTCCTGCGATATCAACTGGTATAATAGCTTTCGTGTTTTCGGTGATAGCTTCTTCTAATTTATCATAATCCATCTCAAATGAGCCGGGGGCAGTATCAACCAAAACAATTTTTGCCCCAACATGATATATCACGGATGCTGAAGCAGTATAAGTGTATGCCGAAGTAATAACTTCATCACCAGGGCCAATCCCTAATATATGAAGAGTTAACTCCATTGCCGCAGTAGCAGAATTCAAGCACACCGCTTTGCTTACACCAACATAATCAGCAATTCTTCTCTCGAATTCTTTTGTTTTTGGCCCAGTCGTAATCCAACCAGATTTTAAAGTATCTACTACTTCTGATATTTCTTCCTCCGTAATATCCGGAGGAGAAAATGGTATGTTTTTCAATGAATTCATTGCTAATACCTCTTTTCATTGATAGAAAACTTGTGAGTTTACTCGAAGAATTGCAGGACTTTTGAGATTGGATAATCCACTAGGTGTAGTTGGTGCTTAATCTGCTCGCGATTCGTATAACTTGATACCAAAATACCATCATGCTCAACTTGATGAATCATGTCTCGCGAGATAATAGGAATATCAACGAGGCTAAGCCCAATCTTTTTTTTGTCATCATCAATAATGCCCACTACCGTTAAGAGGTTATTTACTCTCGATTTGATGGCGTGAAGTAAAATCTCTGCAACCTCTCCTGCCCCATAAAGTAAAATCCGATGAAACCCTTTTGTTTCTAGTTGAAGGATAAAGGCTTCAATGTTTTCTTTGGCCGAATTATAAAGGGTCTGGGTGGCATTAAGATAACTAATATTTAATAACTTTCGTTGTTCTCTTCCCTTTTTACTAATTCGATATTGTACATCCTTCTTAGAGGTATAGTGACGCTTTAAGTGTCCTTCTTTCTCATATTGGTCAATGTAAGCATTGACCATTGAGACCGAAGATCTGATGGCTTCACTAATTTCGCGTTGGGTAATACTAGGATATTTCTCAATCAGATCAAGAATGAGAAACTCTTTATATAAGGGAGTTGGTTTAAAGAATAGGTTATCTTTCATGCTGACCTTTCACCTCCTTATTGTTCGTTTAACGAACATATGGTTGAAAAAAATAGTCCCTCTTAGAGGGACGGTATCAAATTTAAGTTTCCATAAGAATGGACTCTATCACTACTATAAGATGATTCGAGTCAATTGTAAAGTAGATAATTCGATAAACGAACAATGAAAGCGTATACATTTACAATGTTTTTCTTAACACTTAATTGTTAGTGTTGAGAAATTGATATTCTTGTCTT